>NZ_JBTXLT010000033.1:0-618 GCF_054871725.1 Enterococcus sp. LJL99 | reverse complement strand
AACTGAAAATCACAATGATTATCAGAAAGGAGGATAAGGGATTCGAACCCTTGCACGGTTTTACCCGCCTGACGGTTTTCAAGACCGTTCCCTTCAGCCGGACTTGGGTAATCCTCCATATTATTAATAAGTGTCGCTACAAAATGGACCTTGTAGGACTCGAACCTACGACCGGACGGTTATGAGCCGTCTGCTCTAACCAACTGAGCTAAAGGTCCTGGCTCTTAAAAATAAATCGCGGCGAAGGGGATCGAACCCCCGACCTCCCGGGTATGAACCGGACGCTCTAGCCAGCTGAGCTACACCGCGAAAATATAAAACAATTAAATGGAGCCTAGCGGGATCGAACCGCTGACCTCCTGCGTGCAAAGCAGGCGCTCTCCCATCTGAGCTAAGGCCCCATAAAATATCGGGAAGACAGGATTCGAACCTGCGACCCCTTGGTCCCAAACCAAGTGCTCTACCAAGCTGAGCTACTTCCCGTAAAACTAATGCACCCAAAGGGAGTCGAACCCCTAACCTTTTGATTCGTAGTCAAACACTCTATCCAGTTGAGCTATGGGTGCTACATATATAAAAACAACAATTGAAAAACAATTATTGAAACATTTCAACAAC
>NZ_JBTXLT010000032.1:0-938 GCF_054871725.1 Enterococcus sp. LJL99 | reverse complement strand
GTTTTGTCGATTGCTTCTGAAATTTTCATCGCTACTTTTTGTGTACGTAAGTGAATTTCTTTATAGCCATTGAATCCATAACGGTAAAAGTTGTAGTATTGACCTAAAATTTGACTCGCACTTCTTGAGAAGTTAATTGCCATCGTTGGCATATGTCCACCTAAGTAACTAACATTGAAAATCAATTCTTCTGGTAAGTATTGACGATCTCTCCAAACAATCCAGCCCACACCTGGGTAAACCAAGCCGTATTTATGACCAGAAGTGTTGATTGAAATCACATTTTTTAAACGGAAATCCCATTCTAGTTCTGGGAAGATAAATGGCGCGAACATGGCACCACTTGCACCATCGACATGAATGCCTAATTCTCGATTGTTTTGACGATTATAGGCTTCTACTTTTTCATCTAATGCTTTAATATCATCATATTTTCCGGTATAGGTAATGCCTAAGATTCCTACGATTCCAATCGTATAATCATCCACGTAGTCCATTACTTTATCTACATTGATGCTCATATGTTGTTCATCCATTGGTACGGTGCGCATTTCAATATCCCAATACACACAGAACTTTTCCCAACAAACTTGATAGCCAGAAGAAATAACTAAGTTTGGTTTTTGTTTTTGAATATCTAAGCCACGCTTTTCCGCATCGTTGCGCCATTTGAATTTCATGGCCATGCCACCAAGCATACAAGCTTCACTAGAGCCGACCGTTGATGTACCAATCATTTTATCCATATCAGGTGCATTCCATAAATCGGCGATAATATCTACACAGGCTTCTTCAATTGCGGCTGTACTTGGGTATTCTGATTTGTCGATCGCATTTTTTTCAAACGTTTCTGCCATTAACTGTTGTGCTTCAGGTTCCATATACGTTTGACAGAACGTTGCCATATTTTGGCGCGCATTTCCTTCATCAATTAATTG
>NZ_JBTXLT010000031.1:0-1107 GCF_054871725.1 Enterococcus sp. LJL99 | reverse complement strand
TTTAATGAAAAAATGGAATAAGTTTATTTGTTTGGGACTATTAGCAACAACGATTTTTTATACGACTAGTCCAGTAGTTACTTTTGCTATTAATGAAGGACAGTCCGATGAAACACAATCAACCGGACTTTCTAGTAGCAGTGATTTACAAACAACGACGTCGTTATTTACAGAGGAAACAGAGTCATTTTCATCAAGTAGTGACACTGAAACTAGTTCGACAGAGGAAACAAAAGAAAGTTCTCAGGAAATTGATAGCAGTTATCCAGTAGCGGATGCTTCAGCTTATCTAGATAAAGAGGTTGAAATTATTTCGGAAGTGAATCCGACGGTCCGATTTGCTGAAACAGAGAACGGATCTGTTTATGCAGATACCAAAGAAGCTTTAATGAAACAAACCCATCTTTTTCATGTAACAGCTGATGGATGGCTGACGATTCAAAATAGTCAAACTAAAAATTATTTAACTGTGATAAATGAAGCGAGTGGCACTCTTTATTACACAACCCTACAAGATAAAGACGAGCAAAAATGGCGTTTAGTGAGTGAAGAAAATGGCACGTACTACATCGAATCGAAAACGAAACAATTTCTTACAATTACAGAAACAAATAGTTTACAGGTAAGAAGTGAAGATTCTAAACAACGATGGACAATAGATGTTCCAGTTGCTGAAACATCATCTGAAAGTAGTGATTCAGAGAATAGCACTGAAGCAACAAATCAGTCAACGAGTCAATCAATGGAGGAAGTACCAGAAAAAGTAAGTAGAGCTGCACAACCAAATGTCGTTAAGACGACTTCAATCAGTAAAACACAGATGAAAATAACTATTTCGAATCCAAATGGAGGAAATGTAACAAGAGTTCAATTCCCAACATGGAGTATGACCAATGGACAAGACGATATTAAGTGGCTAGAAGGAACACGTGATACAGATGGTTCATGGTCAGTGATTGTTGATTCGAAGGAGTTTAAACATGGTGGGGCATTCAAAACCGATATCTATGGTACTGTAGATGGAAAACTTCAAAAGCTTAATGAAGCCAAGTATGAGTTAGAATTAGTCAATGTGAATGTGGTTAAGATGACTTCAATCAGTAAAAC
>NZ_JBTXLT010000029.1:0-1786 GCF_054871725.1 Enterococcus sp. LJL99 | reverse complement strand
ATTTTGTCGAATAAAGCGTAATAAAATAGAAAAAAAATAGACCAAAGGAAGCCATTATTGGTATTAATTAGCCAATCTGGTTTCCTTAGTTTATTTAATACCAAGAATATAAATAAAATTTATTTAATTACTCAATAAGTATACTGAAATATTTTTAATTTTACAACCTTTTTTCAGATATTAATATTTTATTGGTTTATTTTGATTAAAAATTTTAGGTTGTTAAAAATTATTTCTTAAAAAAATCACAATATTTTATTTTTTATTCTAAAACATTGATAGGACAAGGTTCTAGAGAGTTAATTTTATGTGCCGTCAAATAAGCCGTCAATTGGAAGGAGAATTTATATGTGTAGAAGAGGAGAAAACATTTACAAAAGAAAAGATCAACGAACGATGGGAGGGGCGTTATAAAAAAGGAAGAAAGAGCAATGGGCAGTTGAAGTATGGTTATATTTATGGAAAAACCTATGGGGAAGTAAAAGAACGTCTCTATGCTTTAAAATTAAAGCATCAGAAGTTAATACAAATACAAGGAGAAAGTGCAATTAGTTATAGAGAATGGGCAGATACCTGGCTGAATCATCAACAAAATACCATCAAACCATCAACTTATAGTGCGTATGTCTATAAACTAAAGCGATATATTGTCCCACATATAGCATCTATTGCATTAAATCAACTCACTCAAGATGAAGTTCAATCAGTTATTGATACATGGATTGAGCAACAGTTACAACCAAGTACCATTCAGGTTCTATATCAAATCATGAAAAAAACAATAAAGGATGCTTATGATAAAAAATATATTCTTACGTATCCATGTAAAAATATATTGCTTCCTAAAAAAAATAAAGCAAGTATTAAATCACTTTCCAGAATCGATCAACAAGTATTAGAGAAGCAAGCAAAAAAATCACCTTTATTTAAAGGGCTTCCTGTGCTTTTAGCCTTACAAGCTGGTCTTAGAATAGGGGAGATTTCTGCATTAAGATGGACAGATATAGATTTAGATAATCGGTTAATTTATGTAAAAAAAACATTCCAACGAATACCTGTATTTAATTCTCTGGAGAAAACAAAGCTAATTTTAGGAGCATCGAAAACAGACTTTTCTATTCGAATTGTTCCAATGACCTATAGCTTATATAAACATCTTAAAAGATGGAAAAAATCTAGTACTAGTAATTTTATTTGTTCAAACAAAGAAACAGCAAGTGAACCAAGATTATTAACGTATTATTTCTATAAATTAAAAGAAATGAGTAATATTTCTACTAGTGTGCATTTTCATCATTTAAGACACACATTCGCAACAATATGTATAGAATCTAATGGGGATATTGCATCTGTAAGTAAATTATTAGGTCATGCATCGATTCAAACAACATTAGATGTGTACACTGATTCTTTACTGGAAAGTCGCCAAAAAGTAATCGAACAAATGGAGAATGCTAAAGGAAGAAAGCAATAATATTACAATTGTTTTAAAAAAATATAGGAATCGTTCAATTTCATTTTCGGGGAAAATCTAAGCGTTTTCCGAAAAACCTTCTTTGTTTTATAAATTTCGTAAAAAATAAATAAATAAACTATTTAAAATTGAAGGAATTTTTTAACCCGTCATTCGCCGTCAATTTATATTTTAAAATGACTGTATATAAGCGATTGGCTACCTGTTCTTGGTATTAAATAAACTAAGGAAACCAGATTGGCTAATTAATACCAATAATGGCTTCCTTTGGTCTATTTTTTTTCTATTTTATTACGCTTTATTCGACAAAAT
>NZ_JBTXLT010000028.1:0-2558 GCF_054871725.1 Enterococcus sp. LJL99 | reverse complement strand
CTAGAATTGTCTAATTAAGTGCAACATTTGTAATTGCTTCTCTTAAACCTTCTTTTTTCTAATTGTATTCTTTGATAAAATGGAAAATAGAAGGATTCACTATACAAAATGAAAATGGAGAAACTACAAGTGGCTTATGAATATTTAGATAAATTTATGAAGTACTATGAAGAAAGCAACTACTTACAAGGAAATTTACTAATTTGGCATAAGGGAAATATCATCCATAACAAGAGTTATGGCTTGTCAAATATCGAAATGAATGTTGTTAATAGCTGTGAAAAAAAATTCAAAATCGCATCTTTGACTAAGGCGTTCACTGCCATGATAACTTTACGTTTACACGATTTAGGTTTGCTAAATATCTATGATTCAGTACAAAAATATCTTCCACTTCTTAATAGATATGAACCTGTTACAATATATCATTGTTTAACCTGTTCTTCTGGAATTCCAGACTTTGCAAATAAGCTAGATTATTGGGATAAAGATATGAGAATTCCAAATAATATAAGCAATATAATTGATAACATTTACTTAGAAGGACTAAATTTTGCACCTGGAACTGCATATGAGTATTCATCAACTGGATATTTAGTTATTACAAAAATTATTGAAGAGGTAACCCAATCAAGCTATGATATTGCTTTAAAAAAATATATTTTGAATCCTTTAGGCATGGAGGACAGTGGTTGTATGAATAATATTGATATTGTTCGTAATCTAGTCGAAAGTTACGGGTTTTGGATTGATGAAATTCAATCTGCTAAAACTGATATGTCATTTCCGACAGGAGCAGCAGGTATGTATTCAACAACAACTGATCTATTAAAATGGGGAAAAGCAATTATTGAAAAAAGGCTGTTGTCTGAAGAACTCTATCGAGTATATGAATCTGTAAACCAAGAAACTTACGCATGTGGTTGGGATATAACAACTATTGGACAAAGTAAAATTTTACAGCACCAGGGAGATTTAGATGGATTTGTAACAAGTATAAAACTCTGTCGTGAGGAAGACTTAATAGTAATTTTTCTTTCTAACCAAGAAATTATTCCTGTCACGACTATCACTAAAAAAATAGTTGAGCATGTATTGGGAAAAGCATTTTCAGTACCTCTTTTAAAAGAAATTAGTATTTCAAAAGAAATTTTATTAAGGGTAGTTAATAGATATCACTATATTGACTCTGTGAATTCGAAAAAAATGGATTTAGAAGTAACTTTAGTAGGTGAACAATTGTTTTTATGTTGCACCAAACGATACGACATTCAATATAAATTCAGATTAAATTGTTATTATGATGAAGTTAAGAATGTTGTTTTGAAAGCGGAAAAGATAAATGAAAGGCTTGTATTCTCGCCAAATAGAAAACCAACATATATTATGTTGAATGGTGAAAAGTTCACCTTAAATCCATATCAGTAATAAGCCAATAATTCAAGAAATCTCTGGTTAGCTTTCTTGAATTAGTTTTACTTGTCTTTCGTAAAATACCTCGAAGGGGGTCTTCCATCCTAGGCATTTTCTTGGTCTGTTGTTAAGTTTATTTACAATAGATTTAATATATTCTTCTAAAACTGGTGTCATATCCGTACGTTTTGGTAAATACTCACGTATTAACCCATTTGTATTCTCATTTGTTCCACGTTGCCATGGAGACCATGGATCTGCAAAGTAACAATCTATACGGCATAATCTACTAAAGTATTTATATTTGGCAAATTCTGGCCCTCTATCTGGCGTAATAGTTTTTCGTTGTTTTTTTTGTAAGGGCGATAATAATTTTACTATCATATCCCTTACAAAAATTGAATCATTTTTAGGAATTCTACCCGCTAGCAAAAATCGAGATTTCCGATCAACGAGTGTTACAAGACATGATTTCCCTCGGTGTCCCAACACAGTATCAGCTTCCCAATGCCCAAGTTCTTCTCTAGTTTCAGCTTTCGCTGGACGTTCGTGAATCGTTTTCACATCCGTAAACCGTCCACGACGATCACCAATTCGTTTACTCACTGATTTTCTTCCTTTTCTTCTTAACATTTTTCGTGCCCCAGGACTACCTACAGGAAATCCTTCATCAAATAGACCATTGTAAATAGAACGATAAATAGTAGGGTAGCTGACAATAGATTTATCACTCTCTAGGTTAATTCTATTCGCTATCTGTTCTGGAGACCACTGTTCTTCAAAAAGTAGTTTACGAATGGTTTCTTTATACGGTGATTTATCCAAGATTCTCTTTCGCCCGCATTTCTGCTTGTTCTTATGATACGATTTTTGCGCTTGGGAAGGCGAATAGGATTTAAACTTAGTAATATTCCTTTTAAGCTCTCTCATAACAGTGGATGGATTTCTTTTGATTAGGCGCCCAATTCTACGAATAGTAAATCCAAAACCGTGATAAAGAAAGATCATTTCTCGCTCACGTATCGTAAGGTGTGTGTATGAAGTCATAGCTAAATACCTCCTAGTTGATATAATTCGTCAACACCATTATAACAGGATTTTTCACCTTCAATTTATAGTGTTGCACTTAAATTATACATTCTAGT
>NZ_JBTXLT010000027.1:0-2823 GCF_054871725.1 Enterococcus sp. LJL99 | reverse complement strand
TTCTTGGTATTAAATAAACTAAGGAAACCAGATTGGCTAATTAATACCAATAATGGCTTCCTTTGGTCTATTTTTTTTCTATTTTATTACGCTTTATTCGACAAAATTTATCATCACAGTTTTATCTCAAATGAAAGGAACTTATTCTTAGTCAAAAGAATGAGTTCTTTTTTATAATTTAATTTTCATTATCAAAGTATATTTAGCGACACTTAATAAAGTAATCATACTTATAGTATATTTACAAAGTCTAATTATAGGAGTATTATGAATTGAGCAAATGACAAGGAGGAGTTTTTATGAATATAGGTATAATAGGATCAAACGGAAAATTGGGGACGCTAGTGGCTAAGAAACTTTCTGAAAAAGGAATTGATTTCACGCAGATTATAAGAGATGTTTTTAAAAATGATGGAAAGCATACGTATCTAATTAAAGACATAGCTAACTTAAGTAAAGAGGATATTGAAAAATTCGATTGTGTCATTTCTTGTTATAAGTCTTCTTCAAATAGTCCCAAAGAGGTAGTAACTGTTACTGAACACCTGATAGAAATTTTTACAAATACAAGTACTCGATTGATTTTTGCTGGAGGGTCTGGCGTTTTAAAAGATAGTGATTCAGGCGTTCCTTTAGCTGAATCGGAGGTATTACAAAGAAAAGTTAAAATGAACCAGGCCTATGTCAAAGGCGCTCAAGAACAATTAAAAGCGTTTAATTTACTTAATGGTTGTTCAACATTTGATTGGACATATATGGCTCCAGCTGCAATATTAGATTACGAAGAAAAAGAAACAGGGAGTTATGAGTTAACTGGCGCTGATTTAGGCTTTAATCATCTTGGACAATCTATTATTGGATACTCAGATTATGCAAGTGCAATAGTAGCTGAATTGAATCGAATGGATAGAAATAAAGTCGTAGGTGTTGTTTCTATTTAAGGTTAGATCGAAAGATTTTGTACTAATTAGTTAGAAAGCAACAGGTAAAAATTTTTGAAAGGATAATGTATCACTAAGAAACTTAGCAGAATACATTTAACATACTATTGAAATGATATGGTTTTTAATACCCGTTTTTTTGGGGGCGTGTATAGGAACGCAAACAGCAGTAAATTCTAAATTAAGAAATACCATTGGTTCTCCTTTGTGGGCCTCAGCAATATCATTTATTTTAGGAACAATATTTCTTTATCTGATATTACTTTTGACAAACCAAAGTAACATTGATTTAGCTACTTTTAAAGATACTCCTACATGGATTTGGACTGGTGGTTTTTTTGGCGTTATAGCAATTACCTCTAATGTTTATCTATTTTCAGTTTTAGGAAGCATACAAACAAGTATTTTACCAATTCTTGGCCAAATAATAATGGGAATAGTTATTGATCAATTTGGACTGTTTCAAGCAACTAAGCATAGCCTAAATTTGATTCGATTTATAGGATTAATTCTTGTTATTATCGGGGTTCTAATTTCTTCTGGGATTTTTATAAAAAAAAGTGTTTCAAAGGCAGACGATAAAAAGAGTAACCATAAATTTTTTTATCAAGTATGGGCTGTATTAACAGGTACGTTTATTGCTATTCAATCTACCATAAATGGAGCACTTGGAAAAGCTTTACATTCACCAATTCAAGCTGGTACGGTAAGTTTTTTTTTAGGAGCACTTACATTAGCTATCTTTCTTTTTTTAAAAAAAGAAAAAGTGGATTTTACGAGTTTATTTTCAAAAAAACAAATACATAATTGGTGGATATGGACTGGGGGGATACTTGGATCCATTTATGCGGTAGGGAATGCATGGTTAGTTCCTAAAATTGGAACTAGTAAAACAATTGTTTGTGCGTTATTCGGACAATTGTTAATTAGTACATTAATTGAAAATTTTGGTTTATTCAATTCTAGTCAAAAAAAAGTTAATATCTATCAACTGATTGCAATTTTTGTATTATTATTAGGAACTATTCTTATAAATTTTTCGAAATAATAACTAGGAACATCAAATAAAATTTAGTCATATACACTAAAATCTATTCGATGCTTTTTATAGCAGTCATATCTATATGATGGACATAGAAACAATCCTTTACTGATCGTTTTTAACGATATGAGAATCACGTATCCATTAACAATTAAATCCTTAGAAACCTCTACTATAACTTTGCATATCTATGAAAAAGAAATAAATTAAAGAAAATTAAAATAGTTAATGGAATAATCAGAATAAGAACCATTTTAGTATCTACTTCAACAAGAGTATTTTTAATTAAAATAAACATAACTATAGTAGAGATTATTCCTGTTGATAATGTAGGTGCATATTTTTTTAAGTATAAAGCTTGGGCAACATGTCCAATAACATGAATTCCATATCCGATAATAATCGCTATATAAATATTATATTGCGAATAAAAATAGCATAATATTGTAACCAGTCCTAGTAAGAAAAATTCTTCTATCACAATAAACGAAAATTATTTAGAATCAATTGATTCTAAATAACTTGAAATTCTTTTAGGTAACTTTTTTTTGATGATAAAATTTTAATGGAAAAATCGGGCATCCAAATAATTTCTTCTAATTCGTGCAACATAAAGACAATTGGAAAAATAATAAAAACTATATTCATTCCACTTCAACTTTTTTATTAATCCTTTTTGAGAATACCATCTATTATTTCTTCCGAGTATCTTTTGAAAAACAGATTGCTAATATAATAGCTACCATAATATATAAAACAACAAAACCATTTATTGGTGCATTTGATATCAAACTTCCTAAACCGACAAACATTAATAGTACTAAAAAATTGCTTAACCGT
>NZ_JBTXLT010000026.1:0-3211 GCF_054871725.1 Enterococcus sp. LJL99 | reverse complement strand
AGAGTTAATTAACTGTTCGAAGCTTATTTTTTATTGACTAACCTTCTATCGCTAGAAGAAGTGGTCAAGACCCAACCGTAAGGTTGATAAGGTTAAGTGAATAAGGGCGCACGGTGGATGCCTTGGCATTAGGAGCCGATGAAGGACGGGACTAACACCGATATGCTTTGGGGAGCTGTAAGTGAGCTATGATCCAGAGATTTCCGAATGGGGGAACCCAACATCTTTTGTAGGATGTTACTTTCCAGTGAATACATAGCTGGTTAGAGGTAGACGCAGAGAACTGAAACATCTAAGTACCTGCAGGAAGAGAAAGAAAATTCGATTCCCTGAGTAGCGGCGAGCGAAACGGGAAGAGCCCAAACCAACAAGCTTGCTTGTTGGGGTTGTAGGACTCCGATGTGGTAGTCTGACAAGATAGTCGAAGGACCTGGAAAGGTCTGCCAAAGTGGGTAATAGCCCCGTAGGCGAAATGTTGTCAACACCTAGGAGGATCCTGAGTACGGCGGAACACGAGAAATTCCGTCGGAATCCGCGGGGACCATCCCGCAAGGCTAAATACTCCCTAATGACCGATAGTGAACCAGTACCGTGAGGGAAAGGTGAAAAGCACCCCGGAAGGGGAGTGAAATAGATCCTGAAACCGTGTGCCTACAACAAGTTCGAGCCCGTTAATGGGTGAGAGCGTGCCTTTTGTAGAATGAACCGGCGAGTTACGATTGCATGCGAGGTTAAGATGAAGAGTCGGAGCCGTAGCGAAAGCGAGTCTGAATAGGGCGAATGAGTATGTAGTCGTAGACCCGAAACCATGTGATCTACCCATGGCCAGGTTGAAGGTGTGGTAAAACGCACTGGAGGACCGAACCCACGTACGTTGAAAAGTGCGGGGATGAGCTGTGGGTAGCGGAGAAATTCCAAACGAACTTGGAGATAGCTGGTTCTCTCCGAAATAGCTTTAGGGCTAGCGTCGAAGTTGAGAATGATGGAGGTAGAGCACTGTTTGGACTAGGGGCCCATCTCGGGTTACCGAATTCAGATAAACTCCGAATGCCATTCATTCATATTCGGCAGTCAGACTGCGAGTGATAAGATCCGTAGTCGAAAGGGAAACAGCCCAGACCACCAGCTAAGGTCCCAAAATATATGTTAAGTGGAAAAGGATGTGGGGTTGCACAGACAACTAGGATGTTGGCTTAGAAGCAGCCACCATTTAAAGAGTGCGTAATAGCTCACTAGTCGAGTGACCCTGCGCCGAAAATGTACCGGGGCTAAACATATTACCGAAGCTGTGGATCACACCTCTGGTGTGATGGTAGGAGAGCGTTCTAAGGGCGTTGAAGGTCGATCGTGAGGACGGCTGGAGCGCTTAGAAGTGAGAATGCCGGTATGAGTAGCGAAAGACGGGTGAGAATCCCGTCCACCGTATGACTAAGGTTTCCTGGGGAAGGCTCGTCCGCCCAGGGTTAGTCGGGACCTAAGCCGAGGCCGAAAGGCGTAGGCGATGGACAACAGGTTGATATTCCTGTACCAGTTGTTTTTGTTTGAACAATGGAGGGACACAGGAGGCTAAGGAAAGCATGCGACTGGAAGTGCATGTCCAAGCAGTGAGTCTTGCGTAGAGTTAAATGCTTTATGCTCTAAGGACAAGCTGTGACGGGGAGGGAAATAATAGTACCGAAGTTCCTGACGTCACACTGTCAAGAAAAGCTTCTAGTGAGAAAACAACTGCCCGTACCGTAAACCGACACAGGTAGTCGAGGAGAGTATCCTAAGGTGAGCGAGCGAACTCTCGTTAAGGAACTCGGCAAAATGACCCCGTAACTTCGGGAGAAGGGGTGCTGACTTCGGTCAGCCGCAGTGAATAGGCCCAAGCGACTGTTTATCAAAAACACAGGTCTCTGCAAAATCGAAAGATGACGTATAGGGGCTGACGCCTGCCCGGTGCTGGAAGGTTAAGAGGATGGGTTAGCTTCGGCGAAGCTCAGAATTGAAGCCCCAGTAAACGGCGGCCGTAACTATAACGGTCCTAAGGTAGCGAAATTCCTTGTCGGGTAAGTTCCGACCCGCACGAAAGGCGTAACGATTTGGGCACTGTCTCAACGAGAGACTCGGTGAAATTTTAGTACCTGTGAAGATGCAGGTTACCCGCGACAGGACGGAAAGACCCCATGGAGCTTTACTGTAGCTTGATATTGAGTGTTTGTACCACATGTACAGGATAGGTAGGAGCCGAAGAAATCGGAACGCTAGTTTCGATGGAGGCGCTGGTGGGATACTACCCTTGTGTTATGAACCCTCTAACCCGCACCACTTATCGTGGTGGGAGACAGTGTCAGGTGGGCAGTTTGACTGGGGCGGTCGCCTCCTAAAAGGTAACGGAGGCGCCCAAAGGTTCCCTCAGAATGGTTGGAAATCATTCGCAGAGTGTAAAGGCAGAAGGGAGCTTGACTGCGAGACTTACAAGTCGAGCAGGGACGAAAGTCGGGCTTAGTGATCCGGTGGTTCCGCATGGAAGGGCCATCGCTCAACGGATAAAAGCTACCCTGGGGATAACAGGCTTATCTCCCCCAAGAGTCCACATCGACGGGGAGGTTTGGCACCTCGATGTCGGCTCGTCGCATCCTGGGGCTGTAGTCGGTCCCAAGGGTTGGGCTGTTCGCCCATTAAAGCGGCACGCGAGCTGGGTTCAGAACGTCGTGAGACAGTTCGGTCCCTATCCGTCGCGGGCGTTGGAAATTTGAGAGGAGCTGTCCTTAGTACGAGAGGACCGGGATGGACTTACCGCTGGTGTACCAGTTGTTCTGCCAAGGGCATTGCTGGGTAGCTATGTAGGGAAGGGATAAACGCTGAAAGCATCTAAGTGTGAAGCCCACCTCAAGATGAGATTTCCCATTTCTTTAAGAAAGTAAGACCCCTGAAAGATGATCAGGTAGATAGGTTGGAAGTGGAAGTACAGTGATGTATGGAGCGGACCAATACTAATCGGTCGAGGACTTAACCAAGAAATAAAAAATAAACCTCGTAAGTTTTGATTAGACTTCAATCCAGTTTTGAGTGAATCATTCACTCATTTTAATAGCAACAACACCCAGTGTGGTGGCGATAGCGAGAAGGATACACCTGTTCCCATGCCGAACACAGAAGTTAAGCTTCTTAGCGCCGATTGTAGTGAAGGGTTTCCCTTTGTGAGAGTAGGACGTCGCCACGCTAA
>NZ_JBTXLT010000025.1:0-4221 GCF_054871725.1 Enterococcus sp. LJL99 | reverse complement strand
AGAGATATTCAACAATCGATCGCTGAATTAAACAAATCAAATGTTACGATGCACGCAAATGAAGGGGCTCATGTTCACGGATTTACACACTAAAAACAACTGATTGGAGTCTGGAGAAAGATGGAGACAGAAGTAAAACCACTTTTGTCTCAAGCTTTCCCCAACCTAATCACCAACAACTACTTGAGGAGGAAAATACAGTGGAGAAAACAAAAAAAGAAAAAATGTCCAAATTTGCTTTTTTCGCCATGACTGCATCTTTATTTATTACTGTTTATGAATACCCAACATTTGCCACTTCTGGAAAATCATTGATCTTTTTCTTATTACTTTGCGGATTGTGTTGGTTTTTACCTGTTTCATTATGTTCGGCTGAATTAGCCACAGTAGAAGGTTATCAAGAAGGTGGGATCTATAGCTGGGTCGGTAAACCTTTAGGCGAAAAATTTGGCTTTGCGGCACTATTCTTTCAATGGTTTCAAGTAACTGTCGGTTTTGTGACAATGATTTATTTTATTGTCGGTACGTTGTCTTATACCTTAGAAATTCCCGCAATTAATAATGATCCTATTTTTAAATTTTTATCTGTGATTGGTATTTTC
Organism: Enterococcus sp. LJL99; assembly: GCF_054871725.1. Classification (NCBI taxonomy): domain Bacteria; kingdom Bacillati; phylum Bacillota; class Bacilli; order Lactobacillales; family Enterococcaceae; genus Enterococcus; species Enterococcus sp. LJL99. Next base: position 3,619 of record NZ_JBTXLT010000025.1, on the reverse strand, counting down.
TGGGTCTTAACCATTCTGCAATTACGCGGAACTGAAACGACAGCAAAACTTGCCAAATACGGCTTTTCAATCGGAATTGTCTTACCTGTAATCGCAATGTTTATCTTAGCCATTCATTACTTTATGAGTGGACATACCATTTCACCCGATTTTAGTCACTCTTCCTTCCTTCCTAAAGGAAAAGATATTGCCGCACTCACTTCATTTGTTTTAGCTTATATGGGGGTTGAGGCCTCTGCGACACATATCTCAGAATTGGAAAATCCTAAAAAAGATTACCCAAAACTGTTGATTATTCTCGTCGTTGTTGGGATTGTCATGAGTACCATTGGTGGCAGTGTTGTTTCAATGGTCTTAAGTGGAAAAATTTCTTCCAACCAAGGCGTCATGGATACAGCAAGTACATTGATTTCACCGCACCATATTTCTTGGGGGGTTAAATTAATCGGTTTCTTAATTTCCTTTGGTATTTTAGCACAAGTCAGCTCATGGATTGTCAGTCCAACTGAAGGGCTTCAATTCGCCGCGACAAAAGGATTACTTCCAGCAGATCTAGCAAGGAAAAACCGTAATGATGTTCCAGTAAAAATCTTGATGATTCAAGCAATTATTGTCACTGCTTGGGCAGCCTTACTAACATTTGGTTCTGGTGGTTCTGGCGGAAATATCGCTTTTCAAACGGCGATTTCCTTAACGGTATTAATTTATCTTAGTGCCTATATCTTATTCTTTGTCGCTTACTTTGTTGTTTTGAAAAAACATCAAGATTTACAACGAGACTTTCAAATTCCTGGTGGAAACAAAGTAAAAATGATTGTTGCAGGATTAGGTCTGTTGCTTTCTGTCAGTGCAGTGGTTACGGCATTTATCGTTCCTTCTTCTATCTCAAAAAGTGAAGGTCCGATGTACCTAACATTACTTGGCGTTTGTTTCTTTGTCACTTTAGCTATTCCGTTTGTCTTTTATCACTTTTATTCAATTCCGAACAAGAAAAAAATAGCCCAACACAAGGAGGACGCAACTCATGCAGATGGTCAAAAATGAGTGGAAAAACCTATTTAAGAATAAGATTTTGATGATTTCCGTCATCGCGATTACTTTTATTCCCATTATTTATGCTTCAGTTTTTGATAAATCATTATGGGATCCTTTTGGGAGTACGAAAAATTTACCTGTCGCGATCGTCAATGAAGATCAACCCGTTACATTACTCGGTCAAAAAGTTGATGTAGGAGATCAAGTCGTTGATAATTTAAAAACCAATCATGATATTAAATGGAAATTCGTCAGTAAAAAAGAGGCTGAAAAAGGTCTAAAAGATATGAAGTACTATTCTATCGTAACGATTCCAAAAGATTTTTCTAAATCAGCTGCCAGTATTTTAGATGATCATCCGAAAAAAATGGAAATTACCTATACAACGAATGATTCATATAACTATATTTCTGGTGAAATTACCGAAGTAGCCGCAACTGAATTAGAAATTCAAGTACGCGATCAAGTAGTGAAATCTTATGCACAAGCCATCGATCAAGTAGCAACGAAAATGTTAGGTTCCTTAGGTGAAGCTGCGAGCGGATCAGAACAATTAGCCTCTGGGAGCGGACAATTAGGGGCTGGATTAACTGAATATACAAACGGTGTGGCACAAGCCGCATCTGGAAGTGGACAATTGACACAAGGTGTGGATCAACTAGCGCAAGGTGTGGGTCCTTTATCAAGCGGTGTGGGGCAATTAGATACAGGCTCAAGAGAATTAAGTACTGCTTTAAATACAATCAATACCACGATTCAACCTCTACAATCAAATATAACAGGAATTGATGCAGGATTAGTTGAATTATCACAAGCAGCACAATCAATGGCAACGGCCTTACAAAATTTTGAAAACAATCTAGATCCTGCAACACAACAAGATCTAGCGCATCAATTAGCCGTTGCTCGACAACAATTACAAAGTCTAGTTACCAATGCCAATCAACTTCAAACGATTTCGATGGATGCTTCAGGGATTGAACACCAAGCGGCTGAAATCGCAACAAAAGTAAACGGTCTATCTTCTGATGTTAGCGGAGCAAATAGTGCCATCAATGCCAAAATTGACGAAGTAATCCGTTCCAACACGGAATTGTCAGATGCTTCTAAATCAGCAATCATTGGTGAGTTAACAAGTACCGTTGATTCAAATTTAGCAGCTATCGAAACACAATTAGATACAAAAGTAGCTGACATTCAAGCAAATCTAACTGAATTGTCACGAATTTCAGCCGAATTCTCAGCAAAAGCGGGTGAAGTGAGTACAATTGCTCAAAGTATGGCAGGAAATACACAAACAATCGAAGCAGCCATTAACCAAACAGAAGCCGGAATTGCTCAAATTCAACAAGCAACCAACCATGTTCCAGCCTCTGAAAATGCACAAACAATTGTTGCTCAATTAAACCAATTAAGTGGCGTTTTAAATCAAGCCGCAACAGAAATTCCTAAAGGAATCGCTGGAATTAATCAATTAGCTTCTGGAAGCAATCAATTGACAAATGGCTTAGATCAATTACAAGCCCAATTACCAACGTTAAGTAACGGTGTCGCTCAATTAGATAGTGGTGCAGAACAGTTACAATCAGGGTTAAATGAATTAGATGCAAATTCACCACAATTATTATCTGGTATTAGTCAATTACAAGCCGGCGCAAAAGAATTAGCAGATGGTTTAGAAGCAGGGGTCAATGAATCAAAAACAGTAAAAATCACCAACAAAACGATTGATCACTTTGTCGATCCAACCAGTTTGAAAAATGATAAATATAGTACGGTTAAAAACTACGGTGAAGCATTAGCACCTTATATTATGTCACTTGCCTTATTTGTAGGCTGTATGTTATTCAACTTTATCTACCCAATCAGAAAAGCTTCTATGGAAGGTCAAAGCAGCCGTTCTTGGTGGTTAAGTAAATTATCAATTGGCTTTGGCGCTTCAAGTATGATGGCGTTAATCCAAGCCACCGTCATGATTTTGATTGGCTTACCTGTACACAACATTGGGCTATTTTACTTCACTGCTTTCGTAAGTGCCTGGTGTTATATGTCGATTGTTATGTTCTTAGCCATGACTTTTGATAACCCGGGACGATTTGTCGCAATGATCCTACTTGTTTTACAACTAGGTGGCGCTGGAGGAACCTTCCCAATTCAAGTACAAGGACAATTTTACCAATTTATTCATCCTTATTTACCAATGTCTTATTCACTGTATGCCTTTAGAGAAGCAATTTCTAGTGGAATTAGTTCCCATCTGCTAATCAAGAGTTACAGCGTATTAATTGGGTTGGCTCTGATTTTTGTCGCTTTATTACGCTATTCAATGCACATCTTACAAAAGAAACATATGCATGACGTTTCAGCAGTTAATGACAATCAAAAATTATTGGCGTTAGAAACCACAACAAAATCCGATTTAGACAACCAAATTGCAGCAAATATTGAAAAGGAACCTGCGAAAGAAGGTAAAAAAGATGAATAACACAACAAAATTTTTTAAATCCTATCGTTTTCTACAAGTTTTAACAGGAATTCTGTATCTCCTCATGGCTGTTTTAGCGATGAGGTATACAGAAGAAAA
>NZ_JBTXLT010000024.1:0-10822 GCF_054871725.1 Enterococcus sp. LJL99 | reverse complement strand
ATGAGCCAACGAAAGAAGTAGCAGGAGACCTAGAAAAAGATTCATCTACTTGGGAAGCCACATCTCGCTTATTGGAAGAAGACGGAGAACATGATTTAACCTTAGACTTTGGTTTTGTGAAAATACCAGAAACGCCGGGACAGCCAGAAAAAACGGAAGAATCTCAAAAAACTGAGGAGCCGAAAAAAACAAACGATAACAAAAATGAAGAGAAGGAAGAGTCAATTCTCAAAAATCCTGAAAAGGAGAAAATAGCAAAAGCTAAATTACCAAAAACAGGAGAAGAGACAATCACCTGGGGAGTGTTTATAGGTATACTCATCATTGGCGTTGTTGGATTGTTCTATCGAATAAAACGGGTTAAACAATAAAAAATCAAAAACAGAAAACATGAATGTTTAATAGATGAACTTTATAACGTTTTGGTTTTCACCCGAATAGAAGGAGAGAGGGACAAAATTGTTTTTTCCTCTCTTCTTCAAATTTTTTTGTTATTTGATCCACTTTTATAGGTGGTAGTTACTATGTGTAGATATTAAGCCTTTATTCTTTGAGGTAGAGAACGTAAATATTCTTTTCTGCTTTCTTCAGTCGTTAGATTAACTTTATCGAAATTAATCCATTCTGTTTTGTCGCTAGGAAGACCGATTTCATTAAGAATACCCTCCATAAATGTACTGATAAAGGATTTTTCAATGTAGCTTTGGTAAATCGTAGACGTTGTGAGAACCTTAGTCTTTTTAATATAAGTCAGCATACCAGTCAGTTGACCTTTTTCATTTTCATTATAAGCGAAGTTGATAAGCATCACTTTATCAATAAAGCCTTTTAGAATAGCAGGTAACCCGTACCACCAAATTGGAAAAATAAAAATGAGTTCATCCGATTCACGAATCATTCCTTGATACTTCTTAACTAAAGAATAAGGGGTATCGCCAACGCTATACCTTTTCAATTCTTCCTTTGAAAAAGTGGGATCAAATTCATCTTGGTATAAATCAATAAGATGAAAGGATTCTCCTTCATTTTTTAAATAAGTTTTGACTTCTGACAATATCGCATGATTAAAACTACCGTCCCATGGATGTGCATAGATAATTGTTTTCATAAGCGAACTCCTTTATAGTTTGATATAATTTATTATAAAAGTTCCTAAAATGATAAACAAGAACGGTAATAAAAGTGCGTTACTTACGTAAAGGAGAGTATTACTTGTGGAAAAAGAATCTTATCTAGCTGCTTCTGACTTGAAAAAAACAGGATTTGGTTATACCTTATCTTTGATTGGTGGGAAATATAAAATGATTACCTTATATGCTATCTATCTAAATGAGGGACCTATTCGATATAATGCATTAAAGCGAAAAATTGGAGAAGTGTCGTTCAAAACATTGACCAATACGCTCAAAGAATTAGAACAAGGAGGATTAGTTTGTAGAAAAGAATATCCCGAAATCCCACCTAGAGTCGAATATAGTCTTTCTCAAGAAGGATTATCATTAATTCCGTTAATGGACAATCTATGCGAATGGGGAACGGAACGACTAAAACGGGAAGGAAAAGATTATAATTATCTGGAATAAAAATATCTTAATTGATGCTCATATAAAAGAAAAAATAGCATTTGGAGATTGAGACAAAAGCGGTTAGCTCCGAGAACCAAGTAGGTACGATGCCTCATTGAATCACTATGTTCTTCGTGATTTATCGCAATAAGAAGGAATTTCCGTAAATGACAAGAAACACGAAAGGTTTCCTTTCGATGTTGAATGATTCCTACTTGGTGTTCTTCAAATTTTTGGTAACCGAGTAAGTATTGTGCAACTTCAGCTCCTTTCATTTGCTGTGTTTTAAAACAATTTCGGATTATTTCTGTAGGAGCTACTTTTGCACCAACGTTTGTTCAGTTCTAATAGATAAAACAAAATAGTCTTTACTTTAGTCTCACCTACTTTCTTTTAAAAAAGAAGATTGATTTAGATGACTATTTTATATTTTTCTAAAGCTATAAACTACTAAAGATACGTAGAATGTTCTTTTAAGCTCAGAACGTTCTACGTATCTTTTTTCTATTTTTAATGAAATAATTAATTAAGGATAATGAGAAAGATGATAAATAGACATGAAAGAGCTAAAATAATACTTCCTACTATCACTAAAACCTTATCTAACTTTTGTTCTGGAAAAATGATTGTTAAAACTTTATAGATCAATAAGCCTATAATTGCACCAGAAACGTTTGTTATTACATCAGTGATATCCGTTGCGCCTAATGAAAAAACGTATTGGGAAAATTCGATTGCTACACTAAATAGTAATGCAAATAAGATTTTCTTTAAAAAAGAGTTTTTTTTATCGACAATTCCAAGCAATCCACCAAACGGTACAAAAATAAGTAGATTGTCAATTATCTCCTTAAAATCGATCTGTCCATTAACAATTAGAGAACCTGAAAAAGGAATTAAGTTAATTCTCCTTGATTGATTGTTTGCGGTTTCAATAATCGTTTGAAAAGAAAAGGAAAACTTAAATAGTAAAATCCATATAAGGATAAGCAAATAAATTGAAAATAAAAGCATGCCACTTTTTTTATACATTTTTATCATCCTTTGTTCTAAAATTTATTACAAGTGTATAGTATCAAAATAAAATTTTAGAAAAAAGAGACTTAAGTCTGATTTATTTTTACGTTTATTTTAATATTTTATGAAATAGGGTAAGCATGATTCTTAATTTTGCCATTAGGGTAGCGATTATTCAATTTTTTCTATTTCCAAGCAATAGACAAAAAGTTTGATCACTTTCTCTATAAAAATAAGCATAATTATCAACATCACTAACATTCTCAATGAAAAATTCTAGTTTTGAGAAAAGTTGTCAGTCTAATTATTGCTTTTATATCTTTTTTTAAGATGTTATTTTTAAATTATAATAAAAAAATAAAAAGTAACTAATTATAATTTCATTTTCAATAAATTTGTGTCTTTTTACTCATTCAATTTTTCTAAAAAGAGTTTTGCCACATTTGAAAAAACTTGCTTCTTTTTCCAAATAATATTTACTGAAGCGACTAATGGTGGGGAAAAAGGAACAAAGGCTAAACCACTATCTTTTGTATTGATAATACCATCAATACATAGAGCAACTAACTCACTTTCTTTGACCAATAAAGAAGCATTGTACAGCAGATTATAGGTTCCGACCACATGAAAATGTTCTAAATTTCCTCCTAGCCATTCTGCTAATTGATTGTCGACAAGTGATTGATTTGAGATCAATAATGGTTGATTATTTAATTGTTTTGGCGTAATAACTTGTTCAGTAGCTAAAGAGTGGTTTTCACTAATCAAAATTCCCCAATGGTCTGCCAGTGGTAAGCGAACATAATCATATTTTTGCTTATCAACTGGATCAATCACTAAGCCAAAATCTAGTAAGCCCTTATCTATTTTTTCCTTCACATCATCAGCGTTCCCACTATATAAATGAATAGCAATATCTGGGTATTCTTTGATTAATTCATTGAAAATTAAGGATATCCATTGAAAAGCTTGCGTTTCGCCACCACCAATAGAAAGATCTCCACTAATTACTTCGTTTTTTTGCAGATTCGTGGTTGTCGTAGTGACTAGGGAAAGAATTTCATTCCCTCGATTTTGTAAGTACACCCCATCTTCAGTTAATGTAATTTCTCGATTTCCACGAATAAAAAGTTGAACGCCTAATTCTTCTTCGAGTTCTTTTAATTGTTTGGATAGTGTCGGTTGTGAGACATGTAAAATTTTCGCTGCCTGACTAATCGTTCGTTCTCTTGCAACAGTTAAAAAGTACGTTAACACTCGTAACTCCATCTTTTTCCTCCTATAGCTAAAAGTAATAGTTAGGTATGCTTTATAAGTATTAGTTATTTTAAGTATAACCAAGTAGAATAAATGTATCAACTACAAAGGAAGTGAGAAAATGTCGGATTATTCTTTATTGGAGAAAATTCAGGAGCAAGAAATAGTAGCTGATTCTATTTTTTTTAAAGAAATTCATTTAGTAAAACATAATAATGAACGCCTAGTTGCTGAGTTAAATACAGGATATCGAACCAATCAAGAAATGTTAGCTTATCTAGAAAGTATTACAGATACTAAAATTGATTCGTCTGTAACAGTATCACAACCATTTTATACTGATTTTGGAAGACATATAACATTTGGAAAAAATATTTTTATCAATCAAAATGTGACTTTTGTAGATTTAGGTGGGATTACGATTGAAGATCACGTATTGATTGGTCCAATGACGCGTATTATTACGGTAAACCATCTTTTAGATTCAGAGAAAAGAAGAGGAATGGAAGTAAAACCTGTCCGAATCAAAAAAAATGCGTGGATTGGAGCGAATGTCACCATTTTACCTGGAGTAACTGTCGGTGAAAATGCTGTGATTGCTGCTGATTCAACAGTGACTAAGGATGTTCCAGATAATGTTGTGGTTGCTGGATCACCAGCTAAAATTAAGAAGCATATCGTGTGAAGTAGATGAGAGAAAAGATACGAAGGAAAATGAGATTTCACTATTTAAGTTTGCTTAGTTTATTTTTTATTTTAGTTGGTTTGACCGCTTGTAATGATACTAAAATACAACTATCGGAATCATCCTCTACGTCTTCTGTTCAATTGTCAAAGGAAAAACGATTGGATTATAGTGAAACTAGTCAAATGATTCTGCAAAAAGAGGAGGAACAAAAATCGCTAAGTTTTATGATTGATGGCAAAGAATTTCCTATAATAGTTGATGATACCCCAACCTTAGACGCCTTGATTGATGAATTACCGGAAAAATTTATCATGAACGACTTACATGAAAATGAAAAATACTATGAATTTTCCCAACCAATTCCAACAAATGCTAAAGCCATTCAAAAAATTGAAGCAGGGGATGTCATGCTTTTTGGTCAGCGAACTTTAGTGCTATTTTATCGTGCATTTCCGACCTCTTATCAATATACACGAATCGGCTCAATTGAAAACACAGAAAGTTTGAGCGACACTTTAGTAGGTAGGAAGACAGTAGAAGTACAGTTAGTCAAAAAATGAAAGTGAGGAACCTAACATGTTAAACGAAACATATACATTGTCAAATGGTGTAAAGATTCCTAAATTAGGATTTGGTACATGGATGATTGAAAATGAACAGGCTGCGGAAATGGTTCGTCAAGCTATTCAAGTTGGTTACCGTCATATTGATACAGCACAAGCTTACGGCAATGAAGAAGGCGTGGGAGATGGGATTCGATCATCTGGAATTGAGCGCAAAGATCTTTTTGTAACGACGAAGTTAGCAGCAGAAATAAAAAATTATGAAGAAGCAGTTCTAGCAATTGATGAATCTCTAAATAAGTTAGCCATCGACTATATCGATTTAATGATTATTCATAGTCCGAAACCTTGGGCTGTTTTTCAAGAAGAGAATCATTATTTTGAAGGGAATATTGAAGCTTGGCGTGCGTTAGAAGAAGCATATCAAAAAGGCAAAATCCGTGCAATCGGTGTATCTAATTTTGAAGTGATTGATTTAGAAAACTTATTGGAAAATAGTCAGATCAAACCAATGGTCAATCAAATTTTAGCTCATATTGGACATACACCATTTGATGTAATTGATTATTCGCAACAAAATGAATTGTTGGTGGAAGCTTATTCGCCAATCGCTCATGGAGAAATGTTACAAAATGAAACAATCACAGCGATTGCAACTAAATACCATGTATCAATTCCGCAATTAGCTATTCGCTATTGTTTACAACTAAAATTGTTGCCATTACCAAAAACGCAAAATGTTGCGCATATGAAAAATAATGCTGACGTCGATTTTGTCATTGCAGAGGAAGATATGACTATTTTAAAAGAATTAAATCATTTTAATTATGGAGAAAATAGTGAAATTCCTGTTTTTAAAAAAGCTTCAAAAAATGAATTAGTTTAGTGAACTCAACTAATAAATAAGCGTTTAGATAAACAAAACAAATCATAAATAGAATGAATATAATTGAAACAATAGGCAGTTGATTTCATCTCAATACTTTAAATTTAAAAAATAATAAATCGTATAACATAGTAAAATTTCGCTAATTTTTCAGACATTGTTTGTTGTCCAGCTTGCAGTATCGGATTTATGTTTTAATATTCGACTCAAAGTGATTGTTTTATGAACTTAACTAAACGGTGTAAGAAAAGAAACTTCTACAGAAATAAGCAACCAAGCACAAAAATTCCAACAATATTTTTGTACTTGGTTGCTCTATTTATTGGTTTGATAATTTTTTACCAAAGCAATCTTTAACAAAATACTAAAGGGAAATCAAGAATTATAGGGATGTTACACTTTGTAGAGCACGTATTTGTAGGATGTTTCCAGTTGTTGCTAGATGTTTCAGGTATACTGTCTGTATAGTTTTCTTAAAGAGGTGAATCAAGTGGAGATAGGAAAAATTATAAAAAGGTGTCGGTTAGAAAAAGGATTGACCCAAGAAGAGTTAGGGAATAAGTTTTATGTGAGTAGACAGTTAGTATCAAAATGGGAAAATAATCGTAGTTATCCAGATTTAAATCAACTAATACAATTAAGTGATTTTTTCAATTTGTCTCTTGATGAACTAATGAGAGGAGACAAAAAGATGATTAAGAAAAAGGATTTTCAAGTGACTGTAGGAAGAATAGGAAAATGGTTTGGGCTACTTTTCTTGGGTAGTTTGTTTGTTGGAATACTTTATTACTCTTTTTTAACAGAAAAAAAAGATCAGCTATATAAAAATGTAGTGAATCAAAAGTGGCAGAACGAAGATTTCTATTACACACAGATAGAAGATTCGATTCAATATATTGTGTTTAAAAATAAAACAATGAAACTCTGGAATTTCCCAACGCAATTATCGGTAACCGCGAATGCTAATTATACGATGGATAACCGAGCATTAATAAGTGGGGTGAGTATTCAATATGTAGGGAATAAAAAGAATTTTTTAGTTTCTTGGAATGAAAGAGATTTGATTGGGAAACAGCTAGTAATGGATGATACATTTGAATATAAAAAAGAATTACAGCCTTTGGAAAATCAAACGATGTCCTATGAATTTGAAAAAATTTTAAAAAAGGAATTGGATATTGAACGACCTTATCTAAAAGATTTTTTAGAGGAAGTTGATAGAAAATTTCAAGAAATAAATCATTAATTTCTTAGAAGATTTAACCTTGGTCATGTTTTAGTATGCTTACTTCCTTTAAAATAGTTAGGAATAAGTTTGGTAATCCTTTTCTATTTGAATAACTTTTATTTATGAAACCAAGAGAAATATTTAGGAACATACGTTCTTTTTTGATATACTTAAAGAATAGTTAGTGAAAGGGTGAAGATAAATGAAAAAAATACTTATTACTTCTTATTTTGCGGGGATAGAAAGACAGTTTTCAAAGTTTATCAATGACAATAACATAGAGATTCAGGAGATTCTTTTTATTTCAACTGCAGGAAACGTGGAGGAGTATAGACAATATATTGATGAAGGAATTCATTTTTTTAAAAGTTCAGGTTACAAGTTAAACTTTTTAGATATTGCTAATGAAAGTAAAGAAAAATGCGCTACTGAAATAAAAAATGCACAATTGATTTATATATCAGGTGGTAACACGTTCTATCTACTACAAGAAATAAAAAAGAAGGAACTAATTTCTGTTTTGAGAGAGAAAATATCTAGCGGCTGCCCTTATATCGGAGAATCTGCTGGCGGAATCATTCTATCTAAAACTATTGAGTATGTAAAAGAGATGGATGATGCAAAGGTCGCACCTGAATTAAAAGAGCTTAATGCATTAGACGTAATTGATTTTTATCCGTTACCCCATTATATGGAAGAACCTTTTTCTGATATAGTCCAAAAAATAGCTAAAGAGTATACTAACCGAATCAATTTAGTTCCAATTAATAACAATCAAGCGATAGTTGTTGTTAATGATAGTATTAAGATAGAATAGTTAAACGATATATAATTCTAATTAGAGAATCAAGTAAGAATGAACAACACTATTTTTTTATATAAATAGTTTGTGGTTCATTTTTACTTGTAATATATCTTTTTTTATACGATTGAATCGATTTAACAATCGAGCGTTAAACCCTCTAATAATGCATTAAAACCAAATTGAAAACTTGCATCAGTTCCTATTGGCAATTGAAAAGATCCTTGAAGCACTAATGTTGAAAAACCATGAAGATAGCCTCTTAAGGCTCTGATGATGTTGATTTTTTCTTCATTACTTTGATTAGAGGTGGCTAATATTTGAAGGCATAAATCTGTGATATCATGAGAAACATTCTTAGTCTTTTGACTTTTCCAAAACGCAGGTTGTTGTGATGTTTCATATAGAATTGGAGATTTACAAGCAAAACCATAGTAAGCAATCCCCATTGAACGAAGAGCAGTTTTACCAGATAAACCAACAATTGAATTTAAGATTTCTGAATGGAGTTGTTGTAAACCTTCTAAAGCAAGTAGATCAAATAGTTCGTCTAAACCGGATATATGATTATAAAGAGAAGGAACTTTAATAGATAAGTGCGCCGCAACAGCTTTTAATGTAAGCTCAGTTAATCCATTTTTTTCAGCAATCAAAATAGCTGTATCAACGATTCTTTGTTTTGTTACTTTTTCTTTACTCATTTATTAGTTTCCTTTCCATTCTTGACAAGGCTTTTTTTATTTTTGTTGTAGGATTTTGGATCATGTTTCCGTGTCCTGTTGCCAATAAAGTGATTTTTTCTATAGGTAATTTTTTTATGCTATTTAAGGCTTCGCTTTTAGACCAAGTTGCTAACGCTGGAAAAGGAAAGCTGAGACGAGTATCACCCGAAATAGCAACGCCGCCTTTTGTTTGAAGACTATCTCCTGCAATTAGAATACCGGATTTATCCAAAAAAGAAATTGAGCCTGGAGTATGGCCTGGTGTCAACAAAACTTTCAAAGAGCCAATCTGTTCTCCACCGTATAATAATTGATCAGGAACAGTATTTATTTTACTAAGGCCTCCTTTGATTGGTGACGGTACTTCTTCAGGGCGAAGTGTTCGATCTTCATTAAGTAAAGCATAGTCTCTTTCAGAAATAAATACAGTAGCATTGGGATAGTTTTTCTTTAGTTCATCCACGCCAGAAACATGGTCTTTGTGTGCATGTGTTAATAGGATACGGTTAATTGTTTTTCCTAATTGATCAGCAAGAGCTATAACTGATTTACACATGAGAGGTAATCCGATATCAATCAATGTTAAGCTTGTTTCCTCTTTATAAATATACGCATTGATTGGAAATAGGTTAGGTAAAAATGCTAATTGATACAAATTTTTTATGTGTTGAATTCTCATATAGAATGCTCCTATCTATCTAAACTAATCTAATTAGTATTTTAACTAATTAGATTAGTTTTTGCAAGTATTAAAACGAATGGTAGTAAAAAAGATTCAATATTACATACAAGAAAAATAAAAAAATAATTTATTTTTCATTTAAACTAGTAGATAGCGTGAGAAGTATTCAAAATAACAATTTACTAACTAAAAAATTATCAAAATGAATTTATTTGACTATCAAAGGAGAGAATGTATTGAAAATTGAACGTTTACTAGCAATAATCATTTTACTTTTAAGCCGTTCAACTGTAACAGCAAACGTAATGGCGAATCGTTTTGGCGTTTCCAAGCGAACGATTTATCGAGATATCACTACACTAGAAAATGCTGGTTTTCCAATCGTTGCCATTTACGGGAACGAAGGAGGTTTCCAGTTAATGAACGAGTTTAAGCTTCAAAGTTACACGTTCTCTGAAAGAGAAAAAAATTGGTTATTGCAAGCACTTGAATTACAAACAGAACTATTTATGACAGATTCAATCGCTCAAACTGTGAAAGAAAAATTGCGCTTACTAATAATCAATGAAACCTCGCTACAACTAAATGTAGCTGAAGGGACATTGCATCATGAATCAATCGAACAAGCAACTAAAGATAAACTTTATCAACTACAACAATTGATGGCAACAAAAAATAAGATACAAATCGACTATATTTCAGGTAATGGACAACAAACAAAGCGAAAAATCTCACCGATGCAATTAATTTTAAAAAATGGCAGTTGGTATCTAAAGGCTTATTGCGATTTGCGACAAAATGAACGGGCATTTAAATTAACAAGAATTAGAAAAATTGAGGCGTTGAATGATAAAATAATTGACACTTGTTTGGAAAAAGTATCAATTGAAAAGAAAAAAATGGCTCATTCAAAGCAAACAATTATCTGTCAATTTGCTGCGGATCAATTAGGTAAGTTAGTTGATTTTTTTACCGAAGACCAAATTAAATTCATTTCTGAAGGCAAAATAGAAGTGATTTTTGAAGAAGAATGCTCGAAGAATTTACTACCATTTTTATTGATGTTTGGTGCAAAGGTAACTGTGATTAAACCGATTGAATTAAAAAAAGCCCACATTACGGCTATTCAAACAATGAATAAACTTTATCTTGATTAAGGTTGAATTCGAGATAGTTTGATTAATTTAGAATAAAAAACATTCGCTTTGGATAAACTTTCAAAGCGAATGTTTTTGGCTCTATAATTTATGGGACTGATGAATCAGAAATGATTCTTCAGCCCCATTTTTCATTTTAAGTATAAAAAAACATATCGTTCTCATGTATGATTAATTTACCACAAAAAAACAAACAGAGAGGACGATATGTCTATGTCAAATGATATCAAAAAAATGCTAAGAATTACAGATAAA
>NZ_JBTXLT010000023.1:0-12862 GCF_054871725.1 Enterococcus sp. LJL99 | reverse complement strand
GATAAGCTGAAGCATCCGCTACTGGATAACTGCTATCAATTTCCTGAGAACTTTCTTTTGTTTCCTCTGTCGAACTAGTTTCAGTGTCACTACTTGATGAAAATGACTCTGTTTCCTCTGTAAATAATGACGTCGTTGTTTGTAAATCACTGCTACTAGAAAGTCCGGTTGATTGTGTTTTATCGGACTGTCCTTCATTAATAGCAAAAGTAACTACTGGACTAGTCGTATAAAAAATCGTTGTTGCTAATAGTCCCAAACAAATAAACTTATTCCATTTTTTCATTAAAGTCCTCCCTAACATCCAATATATAACAAATAATTAAAAACTATACCTACACTAAAATTGTACATTGTAATTAGTCTAATATCAACAACTGTTTTTATGCAATTTGAATATACTGATAATATTTCCTTTACTTTCAAGTTATAGGATTCAAATAAAAAATTTATTTTTAATCCGCTCAATTTTATTATCTATGTATTTCAACTATTCAAACGTAGATTTTATTTTCTTAAATCCTCATCATACATCTCTTATAAAAAAGATTTTCCAATACTTTAACAGATTTTGAAAATAGGGAGTGACTTTCTACCAATAAAATTGAGCTTGAAAAAAATAAGATCAATTTAGTTTGCTATAATAAAAAAATCTTTCAAAATCAGTTGGACGTTTAGTTACATATCAGTATTCATCGAAAATTTAAGATTCTATATTCGTTAACGATATCTTAGGTAAAAAATTAATGATTATGATACAGTTAAGCTACGACTTATCGCTCTTTTTATCAATAACACTTTGATAAATTTCTCACAATCACAGAATATATTATTTTAGTATCTAAAATTCAAAAGAATTAGACCGAGCTTCAAATAATATTCACTGTAACAGTATCCTTATTTACATTATAGAAAAAAAGCGACAAAATTGTCGCTTTTGGTAGAAAGTTGGAAAACTGATAGCTAAAATGGTAATCAACTTTTTTGTTGATTACCATTTTAGCTGCGTTTCCACCCTATTTTCGATACATCTTAAACTCCAAAAACAAATCATTATAAATCCCTAAATATTTTGCGCCTAAATCTTCATAAACTTCCAAATGACTAATCACTTCATCATCAGGATAAAATTGCTCATCTTCAGAAATTTCTTTAGGCAGCAACTTTTTCGCTGCTTTATTTGGGGTTGAATACCCAATATATTCAGCATTTTGCGCCGCATTTTTAGGTTCCAACATAAAATTGATAAAATCATAGGCTCCTTGCACATTTTTAGCGGTCTTCGGAATCACGATATTATCAAACCACAAATTCGATCCTTCTGATGGAATCACATAATGTAAATGTTCGTTTTGATCCAACATTTCTGCTGCTTCACCTGAGAATGTTACAGCTGCTGCACTTTCTTCATTAATCATATACATTTTAATCTCATCAGCAACAATCGCTTTGACATTTGTCGTTAGCTTGTTCAGTTTATCGGTTGCCTGACGAAGCTGCTTCATATTTTTACTGTTCAAAGAATCGCCTAAACTATTTAGCGATAGTCCGATTACTTCTCTGGCTCCATCAATCAGCATCACATTATCTTTCAATTCAGGGCGCCATAAATCATCCCAATGTTGCATATCTTTTTCATCAATGAACTTGTCGTTATAAATAATTCCCAGTGTTCCCCAAAAATAAGGAATCGAGTAGTTATTATTTGGATCAAATTCTTGGTCTAAAAAACGGTTATCAATATTTTCTAGCCCTTTGATTTTAGTATGATCGATTGGTAATAACATCTTTTCTTTCATCATTTTTTGAATCATGTACTCGGATGGAATAGTAATATCATAGGCAGTTCCACCTTGTTGAATTTTTGTAAACATCGCTTCGTTAGAATCAAACGTCTCATAATTTACTTTATAGCCAGATTCTTTTTCAAATTTTTTAATCAAATCAGGATCGATATAATCACCCCAATTGTAGATAGTCAATGTATCTGCACCTGCCATGCCACTCGATTTTTCTAATTGGCGACTTCCAAAAAAGAGCAGTAAAATGATGATGACGATTCCGATGAATAATGAGCGTAATTTTTTCATTTAAATTTCGCCACCTCTTCTGTTACCGCCCGCATTTTCCGTGTACGTTTCGGTGTATTTTCTTTGCTGATAAAATAATACCCAACAACCAATACCATAGAGAATAAAAAGACTAAAGCACTTAAGGCATTAATTTCTAAACTGATTCCTTGTCTTGCACGCGAATAAATTTCAACGGATAAAGTAGAAAATCCATTTCCAGTCACAAAGAAGGTTACTGCAAAATCATCTAGTGAATACGTGAATGCCATAAAATATCCCGCAATAATTCCCGGTGATAAAAATGGCAAAATGATATTTTTAACGACTTGAAAATTATTAGCGCCCAAATCTCTGGCTGCATCTACCATAGAATCATTCATTTCTTGAAGTTTCGGTAAAACCATCAATACTACTATCGGAATACTAAAAGCAATATGGGATAACAATACGCTAATAAAACCTAGCTTGATAAAGCCAACCGCGGTGAAAAAAATTAAGAAACTCGCACCAATAATAACATCTGGTGAAACCAACAAGATATTATTAAAACTCAATAAAGCGGTTCTCGTTTTACGTCGTCGAGTATAATAAATGCCCATCGCTCCAAAAGTACCAATCATCGTAGCAATTAATGCAGATAAAAAAGCGAGTAAAAAAGTATCTAATAAAATAATCAACAAGCGAGTATCTTCAAAGACAGAACGGTAATTATCAAATGTAAAACCTGTAAACTCCGTCATCGTACCACCAGCATTAAATGAATAAAAAATCAGATAAAAAATCGGTGCATATAACAGAACAAAAACGAATAGTAAATAAAGACGAGACCATTTAAATCTTTTTTTCGTCATTTTTTTGGCCCCCGTTTCTTTTCACCTGTAACTAGCATCACGATAAACATCGCGACAATTAAAATCACGCCAATCGTGGAACCCATTCCCCAATTTTGTGTAACAAGGAAGTGCTGTTCGATTGCAGTTCCTAAAGTAATCACACGATTTCCACCAATTAGACGAGTCAACATAAATAAAGAAAGAGATGGAATAAAGACCGCTTGAACACCACTTTTCACTCCATTTAAAGATAGAGGAAAAACTACACGTTGGAATGTTTGTAGACTATTAGCGCCAAGATCGCGACTAGCGCTGATCAAAGAAGGATTCATTTCTTCTAATGCATTAAAAATTGGCATAATCATAAATGGTAATTCAATATAAGTTGCCACAAATAGAAAACTAAAATCAGTAAATAAGATTTGTTTTGAACCAATTCCTATAAAAGACAAGAACTCATTAACACTGCCGTGCATACTAAAAATACCAATAAACGCATACGCTTTTAATAATAGATTTACCCACGTCGGTAAAATAATCAGCATCAACCATAGTTGTTTATGCTTTAATTGGACTAGAAAATAAGCTGTTGGGTAACTAATCACTAACGTAAAAAGGGTAATCAAAAAGGCATACCAAACCGAATTAAATGTCATCATTAAATACGTATTTGAAGTAAAATACGTGCGATAATTATCTAAAGTAAACTGACCACTCATTGAAAAAAATGATTGATAAATAATCATTACAACTGGTGTGACTACAAATAAAAGCAACCACATAAAATAAGGGATTGAATAAAGCCGACGCATTTTTTTCATCTAATCAGCCCCCTATTCTTCATAACTTTCTAAACGTGCATCAAAATCAGCTTCAGATTCATTGAAGCGCATCACGTGGATATCTTCTGGATCAAAATCCAATCCCACACGTTCGCCTTCTTTGGCCATCCTAGTGGAGTGAACTGTCCATTCATTTTGCTGATCATCATAACAAGCAATTTCATAATGAACCCCTCTAAAAAGTTGGGTACCGATTGTCACCACGATTTTCCCTTTTTCTGCCGCTGTAATCGATAAATCTTCGGGTCGTAACACTACCTCGACTGGTTCGTTAGGACGAATTCCACTATCCACACATTCAAATTCTTTTCCACCAAATGAAACAAGATTATCTTTCACCATTGTTCCACTCACAATATTACTTTCACCTACAAAATCCGCCACAAAATGATTGATTGGTTCATCATAAATATCTACTGGCGTCCCACTTTGAATAATACTTCCTTTATTCAATACAAAAATTTCATCACTCATCGCTAAAGCTTCTTCTTGATCATGAGTCACAAAAATAAACGTAATTCCTAAACGCTGTTGCAACTCCCGTAATTCAAACTGCATATCTGTTCGTAATTTTAAGTCTAATGCTGAAAGAGGTTCATCTAACAGTAATACTTTTGGCTCATTAATAATGGCACGAGCAATTGCCACTCGTTGTCGTTGACCACCAGACATTTCTGTTATTTCACGATTTTCATAGCCTGGCAATTGAACCATTCGTAAGGCGCTTTTCACTTTTTTTTCGATTTCTTTTTTAGGTAATTTCTTGATTTTCAAACCAAATGCTACATTGTCAAAAACATTCATATGAGGAAATAAGGCATAATCTTGGAAAACAGTATTGACTTGGCGTTTGTTCGCCGGAATATCATTGATTCGTTTACCATCAAAATAAATATCACCTTCAGTTGCATCAGAAAAACCAGCTAAGATACGTAAAATCGTCGTTTTTCCACAGCCAGAAGGTCCTAATAATGTATAAAATTTTCCTTGCTCAATTTTAAAACTCACTTTATTTAAAACAGTTTCATCATCAAATTGCTTACTAACATTTTCAAATGAAATAATATTATTCTTCATAAACTAATGGCCTCCCTATTTATAAATATGATTCTGTTGCCACTATCAACACCCGACTTTTACGTTTCGAGTTGTTTTTTAGTTGATGAGGTTCTGTTGCATGATAATACATGGTTTCCCCTTTTTTTGCCGTATAAAGCGTTTCGCCTAATTGAAGCGAGACAGAACCATCCATTACAAAAACAAAAGTCTCTGATAAAGAAGGTTCAAAGGTTTTGTATTCGCCTTCTTTGTCAAAAGTCAAAATGACTGGTTCCATTTCTTTTTCATTCGATTCAGGAATCAGCCAGTTTAGTTCATAGCCATGTTCGTCATCATAATATAACGTACTATCCTCTGCTTGATAAACAATCTTTTGCTCGGTGAGTTTTTCACTGAAAAAATGTTCTGGTGTTACCCCAAGCACTTCTAAAATAGAGAAAAAGGTCTCCATCGAAGGGGAACTTAAGTCTCGTTCCAATTGAGAAATATATCCTTTTGTTAAATCTGTTCGTTCGCCCAATTCTTCTTGCGTCAAATCTTTTTGAATCCGTAAATTACGCAGCCTCTCACCAATTTCCATTTTCCTCACCTCACGATTGATTTTATTTACTATTATTTAGCAATATCCACAACTAAATTTTTTGCTAAGTTTTGTAATACTAAACTAATAGTTTACTTTTACCTTCTCTAGTATACAAACTTTTTTTGAAATAGCAACCATATTGCGAAATAATCCAAAATTTTTTTAGATTATTTTAATGCTCTTTTTGATTTTGAACATAATATAAAACATTTGTTATCCTTTTATTTTGCCTCGCTTTCTATTGCTATTGGGATTAATAAAAAAAGATCCTTACAGTCGAAACTGTTAGGATCAAATTTTTATTATTCATTTGTTTCTATTTTGTCTAAAGGTTCAATCTTTGGTGCAATCTTTGATGATATCCGATATGGTCGACAAGGAATCGCATAATTCACTAACAAAGCGATGCCCATACCAATAAAACTATCCACCACTCGATCAAGTGCATATTTATATGAATGATCTGGCGAAATCATAAAAACAATCGTCAACAATGTAGCTGAAGCTCCAACTGTTCCTTCATGGTAACCAAAGTGTGCTAATAAAGCGATTTGAACTAAGATAACTAATGGAATGGCAACCAGTTGCACAAGATGAGTATCTCCAAACACATTAAAAATAAAAATCACTACGACTGCCATAATTGCGCCCAAGACATTTCCAATAATGCGATGTTTACCAAACTTGATGGTATTTTCCATATCCTCCCTTAAAGTAAAAATCGCAGTTATTGCCGCTACCACATAGGTATCTCTTTTTAAAACAATACTTATTAGAATACACAAAAAAACACATAAGCTAGTTTTAAGTGTTCTCATTCCGACTTTAATCTTCACAACTTACAAACCCTTTCACATCAATTGACCCCTTTACACGTTCTTTTCTTTTATTTTACCTTACTTTACTGATTAAATACAGAAAAACTATTTTTACTAAAAGAAATGAATAATTATAGTTTGGATTTTATGGACGAATCTGCTTCTTACAACAAAAACTTTTCTCATGAAGTTTTCAATCATCTTAAAATAGAATTTGTGTTAGTAAAAAAAACAGTATATTATAGTAACAGTGGGATAGAACAATTCTTTTAGGAGGAGTTATTATGGAACAATTTTTAAGTTTAGTTGTTAATGAAAATGAAAATCAATACACTTGTTCCGTTGAACCGACACAATTAGCCCAATTATCTGAAGGAAATATCGTAATCGATGTTGCCTATTCTTCTGTTAATTATAAAGATTCTCTTGCCGCAAAACAAAACGGTGGCGTAATCAGAACTTATCCTATGATTCCAGGTATTGATTTAAGCGGAACAATTCTTGAATCAACTGATAAAAACTATCAAAAAGGTGAAAAAGTCATCGTTACAAGTTACGGTTTAGGGGTTTCTCATACAGGTGGTTTTTCTGAAATCGCCCGTGTCCCCTCTGATTGGCTTGTTCCGCTACCTAAAGAACTATCTTTAAAAAATGCAATGGTTTTCGGTACCGCTGGCTTTACTGCTGGACTTTGTATTGAAGCCTTAGAAACACATGGTTTATCGAATAATAAAACTGCACGAATCATTGTTTCTGGTGCGTCCGGTGGAGTTGGAACACTTGCGATTGCCATGTTAAAACAATTAGGCTATACAAATATTACTGCAATTAGTCGTAAAGAAGACTGTATCGACGAATTACTAAAATTGGGTGCCAAAGAAGTGATTTTACTAAAAGATTTCTTACCAGAAAAGATTAAACCATTGACAAAACAAACGTTTGATTTTGCTATTGATACAGTTGGTGGTGATTTTATTGATGCTTTACTCCCTCAAATGAACTATGCTGGAGCAATCGCACTTTGCGGAAATGCTGCTGGTATTAAAATACAAACGACAGTTTTACCGTTTATCTTACGAGGAATTAATTTATTAGGAATCGATTCAGTCAATACGGAAATGAACTTGCGTAAAAAAATCTGGCAACGACTAGCAACCGACCTTAATGTTTGTGATCAAGCGCTTGTACAAGAGATTACTTTGCAAACATTACCAGCTATTTTTTCTGAATTACAAAAGGGTACTCATCAAGGTCGGACGATTGTTAAGATGCCTTAAAGGAGCGAATCAATTTAATGAATATTTTAATTACTGCTGGTGGTACAATTGAAAAGATTGATGATGTTCGTTCAATTTCCAATCATTCTACTGGGAAATTAGGTAAAGAAATCGCAGAATCTTTTTTAGAAAATGGCCATCAAGTGACTTATGTTTGTTCAAAACAAGCTGTTAAACCAAAATCAAATGAACACTTATCTTTATTAACGATTGAAACAACTAGAGATTTAGAAATCACGTTACTTGAACAATTTCAAAACTATTCCTTTGATGCGATTATCCATAGCATGGCAGTCAGTGATTTTACCACTGAAATAGCAATCACAGAAGATAAACTAATTGAGCAATTAGTACAAAAGATTAGTGCCGAACCTCAATCCACGGTTACTGACCTAGCCAATTTGATTCGCCAACAATTAACTGATTTAACTAATCATGCACAACAAAGTAAAAAGATTCCATCAAATACTGACCGCCTGTTACTTTTCTTGAAAAAAAATCCTAAAATCATTGCGATGATTCGAGAAAAACAACCAACTGCCCTACTAGTTGGCTTCAAATTATTAGTTGGTGTCTCTGAGCAAGAACTAATTCAAGTAGGAACAGCGATTCTTGAAAAAAACAACTGTGATTTTGTGTTAGCAAATGATCTTGAGCAAATCAATGCTGAGCAACATAAGGGCTTTTTAATCAGTAAAAATGGTAAAATAACAACTGCTCAGACAAAAAAAGAAATTGCTCGATTACTTTTGAAATCAATTGAAAAACAATTAGGAGGTCAATAATGAAGAAATCTATTTTATTAGGTGTCTCTGGCAGTATTTCTGCCTATAAAGCGGCTGATTTAACTAGTCAATTTGTAAAACTAGGCTATGATGTCGAAGTTGTAATGACATCGAACAGCACTAAATTCATTACGCCGTTAACGTTGCAATCACTTTCTAAAAATCCTGTTCATACAGATGTGATGGAAGAAATCAGTGCAGATAAAATCAATCATATCGAATTAGCAAAAAAAGCAGATTTATTCCTAGTTGCTCCGGCTTCTGCCAATATATTAGCTAAACTAGCTCATGGGATTGCGGATGACATGCTCTCTACCGTTGCCTTGGCCTTAGAAACAGATGTACCGAAATTTATTGCACCTGCAATGAATACTCATATGTACCAAAATCCAATCACGCAACGAAATATACAGCTATTAAAAGAAGCTGGCTACAACGAAATCGAGCCAAGAGAAGCTTTACTTGCTTGTGGAGACTTTGGACGTGGTGCGTTAGCTACTGTCGAAGACATCATTGAAACAATTGCTAAAACCATTTGCTAAATAAACGTTGAGGAGCCCTCATATGAAAAATATAAAACAATTTACACTAACAGCTATGTTTTTGGCCATTCTTTTGCTGTTAGCCTTTACGCCATTAGGATTTATCCCGATTGGTCCAATTAACGCAACAACGATGCACATTCCAGTAATCATCGCATCCATCATTTTAGGTCCAAAAATCGGTGGTTTTTTAGGGGGCACATTTGGAGTCATTAGCCTGATTCGTTCAACTATTTTCCCAACCCCATTATCTTTTGTTTTTTCACCATTTATTCCAGTGATTGGGACAGATCAAGGCAGTTTTAAAGCTATTTTTATTGCGTTGATTCCTAGAATCTTGATTGGAATTTTGCCATATTTTGTCTATAAATTATTGAATAATTGGTTAAAAAAACAATCGATCTCATTATTTTGTGCAGGACTTGCAGGATCATTAATTAATACTATCTTAGTTATGAATATGATTTATTTCTTTTTCGCTGAATCTTATGGACAAGTAATTGGAAAAGGTAGTTCAGCCATTTATTCCGCAATTTTGGCTACAATTTTGGGTACTGGAATCCCTGAGGCGATTGTTGCCGCGATTGCAACAACCGCAGTTTGTACCGTTTTACTGCGATTAATGAAGAAAAATGCAACTCAAAAACTATAAAAAAATATCTTGGTAAACTAAAACTTCACATCGTTTACCAAGATATTTTTTCGCTATTTTTTTTGTTTTTTCAATTTATAAGCATACTCACTCGCTTTAAAAAGTACATTATTGACCGGTAAATCAAATTCTCCAATAAATTCATTGATTGTTGGGTTAAAATTAGCTTTAAATTTAATCAAGCCATCATTTAAGCTACCTTCTAGACCACCCATATTACAGGTTAAACAACCTCGTTCAAAGCATTCGTTGATGGCTTCATACCAAGTTAGATAAGCTGGCATATAACGTTTATAGCGATCATCCATTCCTGCATATAAAATTTCACTCGTAGTTCCAAAAGTTAATGCTAATGCTCCTGCTACAACCACAACATCACCCGCTTGGGCAATATTTTCTTCTAATTCAGCCAGTTCTCGAGTAAGTGAGACATCCAATTCTTCCAAATTATGTCGCTTTTTCACTTGATTTTCTTTTAAATTAGTTAAATCTTGTTTGTTTTTATCAAAACGTTCTTTTGTTTCTAAATAACGCTTTTTTAAATTCACTTGAGCTAACATAATAAACGAATTATTAGGATAAATCGTTAGTAATTTCTTAAAATAATCGCCATCACGTAAAGAAATATTTTGACGTTCAGTCGTACGCTCGATGACTTTTACAAAATCAGGCACTAACTCACTATGTCCAGAACAAACAGTAACGCCTTTTTTTTGCGCTTGTTTCATCATTTTCTTGGTACTCTTAGATAATTGCTCTTCACTAAAATCTTCTTTATAGATGTTTGCTTGAAAACGCGGTTGAATCGTCGCATCCATTTCCATCGTAAGACCTTGATATTTAGCGCCACTATCTATTAAATTTTGAATAATGATTTCCGCTTCAGGGTTTACCACCTGTTCTTCACCAAGATGAAAATCTCTATAGTGAATGGCTGGATCCATTTTAATAAATAAAGCACGTTTCTTTTTAGCAAATTTTTTCAATTCACGCATAAAAAAGTTTAGTAGTTCTTTATTCGAATAATCTAAAACAGGTCCTCTAGGTGTATAAAGCATTGAAAAATTTAACGGTAATTTCCGTGTCAATACTAAGCTTGAAGCGACTAATTTGCCATCCTCATAAACCCCTACAATATCAGAACCCCAATTATCTTTTACTTCTGCCCAAGAAGAAGACTGCAACAAGTTACATAATGGATTCGTTTCTACAAAACGGTCATGTTCTTCAGCAGGAATATTATTTTTAAATTCGAACATTATCAAATCTCCTCTATATTTACATTCCATATTACCATATCATAAATTAAACTAAGTGAGTAGTAAAACTTTTTCTTTTATAATTGTTTAAAACAAAATTGTTTAATTTTAAAATAATTGACATTAAAAAGTGGGCTGAAGGAGTTTTTCCTTCACCCACTTTTCTATTTTTATCAAAATAAATTTTAATGGCTATTTTAAAAAACGGAAATACTATGAGGAATTCTACTTTTTAGTTCCTCCATCATTAAGATAGAAATTTTTCTATCAATATTAGTAAAATATACATCGAAATGATCAATTGCTTCTTAATTTTTTCAGTTGATCAATTGTTTGACTGATCAGTTCGTGAGTATCACTATCCAAATTTCCGCTTTTAGAAGCTTCAACACCCATTACTAACTCTTGCCCTAACATATCAAGTAAATTTTCAACTTGTGTCACTTTCTTTTTCTCATTATTTTGTTTTAATTCTTTAGGAACTATTTTTTCATTTAAATTTTTTATATCTTCTGTCTTTTTTGTAACAAATACTTTTGGTTTTTTTCTATCAAGTAATTCTTGCGTTAATTCAATTTTTGAAATTCTAGTATTATTATAATCAGTAAAGTAATATGATTTACTTTCATTACACATCATTCCAATATACTGAGAATAATCTTCCTTCCCTTCTGTTGTAACGACTATTCCTTTAGGGATTTGTACAGTTGCTAGAACCCTAATTGCATTTGTTACTGCCTCTATCTCAGTTGCTGCTTCATCAATATTTTCTTTAAAAAATGCAGCACGAACAAATCGTTCTGGTGGTGTATAACCGCCTGGAAGCCCTAATGTTCCTGTTCCTTGAGAAAATGCTTTAGCTGTATAATTCCCATAAACATTTGGTTCATATTGTTCTGGACGTACATTTAAGTAATTACTTAAGTTTTCAATATGCCATTCTAATAGTGGTGTATTTGTCATTACGCCAACAGGATTATCTTTAAGATGTAACATTTTACCAGTAGGTTCAATTACCATACAGTTTCCAGTTGTATCAGTTAATATCCAATGAAGTGGTGTGATTGTATTTACCAACGGAGCTGGTACTTCTAGTAAATTAACCTTTGAAAGAGTTTGTTTTAAATCAGAAATAGATTTAAAATTACCCAATGCCCATATAATAAATTCATGAGGTGCTATATTTATTTTTTCTTCATTGACTTCTTTTTGATATACAGCTTTTTGCGGTAAATAGAGCTCTGCAATAGCCAAGCCATGTTCATTTACTCCATCAGCTACTGAATAAGTTGACTCTAACATACGACCAGCACCCAAGAAGCCATATTTTGATTGGTGTTCTGTTTTATCAGCATCTGAAACCCAAGTATAATCTCTAGGCAAATAGACCACATCAGGATTCAAAGGAAAAGAAAAATCCATAGTTCTAGCTAATAAATGTTTATTATCTTTTGTTTTTGTAAAAATACCCGTACACATATTCGACACTTCCTTATTTAATTTTTTTAAAATTAATTACCAAAAAATATACTCATTGTTTATATTCAAAAAAAGATAACTCTATTTCTACCCATAATTTAGTGTGTAAATCCGTGAACATGAGCCCCTTCATTTGCGTGCATCGTAACATTTGATTTGTTTAATTCAGCGATCGATTGTTGAATATCTCTAATCAAGGCATTCGCCATATTCATTCCGAAATCTCCACGACAAACGAAGCGTTGAATTTCTACATTTTCTAAATCTTCTGGTAGTGGGTATGCAGGAACTTGCCAGCCTTTCATTTGTAGACGATCGGCTAAATCATATAAGTTCCAATTAACATCCGTAGTATCTTTTAGCTTGTAGCAGACAATCGGTAAGTTTTCACCATCGTTATAAATATCGAATAAGCCAGTTTTGTCGATTGCTTCTGAAATTTTCATCGCTACTTTTTGTGTACGTAAGTGAATTTCTTTATAGCCATTGAATCCATAACGGTAAAAGTTGTAGTATTGACCTAAAATTTGACTCGCACTTCTTGAGAAGTTAATTGCCATCGTTGGCATATGTCCACCTAAGTAACTAACATTGAAAATCAATTCTTCTGGTAAGTATTGACGATCTCTCCAAACAATCCAGCCCACACCTGGGTAAACCA
>NZ_JBTXLT010000022.1:0-23918 GCF_054871725.1 Enterococcus sp. LJL99 | reverse complement strand
ATGGTGGGGCATTCAAAACCGATATCTATGGTACTGTAGATGGAAAACTTCAAAAGCTTAATGAAGCCAAGTATGAGTTAGAATTAGTCAATGTGAATGTGGTTAAGATGACTTCAATCAGTAAAACACAGATGAAAATAACTATTTCGAATCCAAATGGAGGAAATGTAACAAGAGTTCAATTCCCAACATGGAGTATGACCAATGGACAAGACGATATTAAATGGTTGGAAGGAACACGTGAAACAGATGGTTCATGGTCAGTGGTTGTTAATTCATCAGAGTATAAACACGCTGGTGCATTCAAAACCGATATTTATGGAACAGTAAACGGAAAAATGCAGAAACTTGGTGATGCTAATTACACTCTAGAGGCTCCTGCTGAAAATACAGTTGAAACAAAATCAATTAGTAGTACAAAAATGCAAGTGACAATATTTAATCCAAATGGAGGAAATGTAACAAGAGTACAGTTCCCGACATGGAGTACTACGAATGGACAAGACGATATTAAATGGCTAGAAGGAACACGCAATACAGATGGTTCATGGTCAGTGGTTGTTAATTCATCAGAGTATAAACACGCTGGTGCATTCAAAACCGATATTTATGGAACAGTAAATGGGAAAATGCAGAAACTTGGTGGTGCTAATTACACTCTAGAGGCTCTTGCTGAAAACACGGTTGAAACAAAATCAATCAGCAATACAAAAATGCAAGTGACAATATTTAATCCAAATGGAGGAAATGTAACAAGAGTACAGTTCCCGACATGGAGTACTACGAATGGACAAGACGATATTAAATGGCTGGAAGGAACACGTAATTCAAATGGTTCGTGGTCAGTAATTGTTGATTCATCAGAGTATAAACATGGCGGTGCATTCAAAACCGATATTTATGGAACAGTAAACGGAAAACTACAAAAACTTGGTGGGAGTAGTTATACTTTGGTAAGAATGATACAAACTCATTTATTTGTTATGGGACATGGCGGTTGGGATCCTGGTGCAGTTGGAAATGGAACAAACGAGAGGGAATTCACCCGAAACGAACTATTACCAGTATTTAAGAAATATGCAGCAAAATTAAAAGAATCAACGCTTAGTTTTTATGATCCATCAAGAGATATGTATCAAGATTCAAAAGCAGGGAACGGAGCGTATAAAATTTCGGCAGATATAGCATCGGTAACAGAAGTACATTTGGATGCTGGCGGAATTTATTCCACAGGTGGACATGTAATCATAACACCTGGTGCGAAAACGAAAGAAAATATAAATGTTTCATCTGTTATTAAAGCAAATGTAGGTTGGAACTCTGCATATGCTTACAATCAAGGACTTTCAGAGCGGACAGATTTGTTAAATTTGAATGTTTTCAAACAGAGAAATATTCCCTATCGGTTGACTGAATTAGGATTTATCACTAATGCGAATGATGTGAATTCGATTAGAAGAAATAAAGAACAAATTTGTAAACAAATGATTGAGCAAGTTACTGGAGAAAAAATTCAGTAGAAAAATTTTATCAAATTGAAACTGTAGACTACACATTATTTTAAGTGTTTGTCTACAGTTTTTTTGAGCAAAAAAATCTAATAGGAAAATAATTGGAAGTGTAGATTTAATTTTTCATGTAAATAATTTCCAAGTGTTACAAAGATTTCTCTAACTGCTAAAAAAATTAATTTGAAGCTATTCATACAAAAAAAGTTCTTTATACTAATAGTGGGTGAAACAAAAGTAAAAGCCACTTTTGTTTTATTTTTTAAAACCGAACAAACGGCATAAAACAATCAGAATCTCGGCAATTTCCTAACCACTATTCATTGCAAAGAACGCAATAACTGCTGGTTCGTCCAATTGCTCAATTCTAAGCGATTGTTTTTTTATCTGATAAATGGTGGGGCAAAAGTAGCTCCTATGAAAATTACCAAAAATTTGAAGAACACCAAGTAGGAATCATTCAACATTGAAAGGAAACCTTTCTTGTCATTTTCGGAAACTCCTTCTTATTGTGATAAATCACGAAGAACGTCCTGATTCGATAATGCAACGTACCTACTTGGTTCTCGGAGTCCCAACCTCATTAATAAAAAGGATCAACACATGGATAAATATAAGTCAAAAACTTAATATAAAAATAAATATCTTTGGTGGGTTTGATTTTTTATCAAAATAAGCTAAAAAGAATCATTAAAAACTTTGATTACTAGAGTGGAAAACTTGATTTTCGTCCCACCTTAAACGTCTTACTCTATTCCGTATATGAGGAATTGCCAAGTTATCTTTTATGAACAAACAGCTTTGCCAATAAATTGAACTTGATTTCTTGGGCAAAATTCTGTTGAGTAGATATCATTGTAACGGAAATCAAAATCAACTTTTTGTAGGGTTCATAGTTAATGATAAGGTAAGAATAAATAATTTAAAATGGAGGAACAAAAATTGGAAGCAATAAAATTATATCATCAAACGTTGGCTGAAAGTCTAGAGAAAAAATTACGTCGTAGAAATTTTGGCGTATCTATTTGTGAAAATGGTAATGAGGCAAAAACACTAGCTTTGACTTTAATCGATAGTGATAAAACAGTGGCCTTTGGTGGTTCCCAAACTATAAAACAGGTTGAAATTATTGAGGCTTTGTATGAAAGAAAGCAAAAAATAATTAATCGTGATTTAAGCAAAACGATTGAAGAACGTCATGATTTGATGAAACAATCTCTGTTGGCAGATTATTATTTAACAAGTGTTAATGGAATCAGTGAAGAGGGCATTTTAGTAAATGTTGATAATATTGGGAATCGGGTTGCTGCACTAGCGTATGGACCAGATAAAGTAATTCTTTTTGCTGGTATCAACAAAATTTATGGTTCTGTAGAAATGACGATAGAAATGATTAGGAAAAAAGTAGCACCTAAAAATTCGTTTCGCTTAGGCTTGACTAAAACACCTTGCATCAAAAAAGGAACGTGTGAAAACTGTTTAGTTGAAGAATCTATTTGTAATTTGATTTCGATTACACGTCGTTCTGCTCAAGCAGAACGAATTCATATCATTTTGATTTTAGAAGAGTTAGGCTTTTAAAGTATTTAAAACGATAATGGATTGGAAGTGGGACAAAGCCTTTCTATCAGCGAAACAGTTATATTTACTAGAAGATAAACTAGAAATTAGGTATCTTTTGGAGTATGGAAAAAAATTTGAATTGCAAATAGAAAAGAATTAAATGAACTTAGAATGGAATAGTTTAGCTAAAAAATAAGCTATAAATCATAAAAGATTTTCGAATTTTATGATTTATAGCTTGTTTTTTTATCAACTCACAATTGGTAAAATCAAACAAAGTTAAAACTTCGGTACATCTATTAAAAAAAAGCCTCTGCAAGTTGTACCGAAGTATGATAGCATTTCTAAAATACAGACGATATAGTGAGAGTAGGAGGAGGAAGATGATTGACTATCGATTAAGCAGAATTATTTCAAAATCTAAACAGAAATTGTCATTTAGCGAAGTTGAGCGTATAACAGGAATTGATGAAAATGAGTTAAATGAAACTATCGAACTATTTAATCAAATTTCTATAAAAATGTTTAACAAGGAACTATCCGTAGAAAATAATGAGGTGGTGATTCCAGAAGGCTTATCTCGCATCTGGTCTGATCTCTTTTTTAAGACTAAGCGAAATGAACTGATTTTAGTTGAAGAAGAAAGACAAGCAATGATTTACTTATTGTCTTTTGCTCAAGTTGAAGAATTATCTGTTTACTTTTTTCAAGAATTTCTTCAAGTAAGTAAAAATACAATTTTGAAAGATTTAAAAAATTTACGCACTTATTTAAGTAATAAAAAGCTAACTTTAGAGTACTCTAGAAAAACTGGTTTTTATTTGCATGGAGACGAAGCAGAGATTCGGTCAACTGCCTTTTATTTGTTAGGTAATTTGATGAATAGTCAAAATGGACAACGACTACTTTATGACGGTTTATTCTGTAAATCAACTACTTTATATTCAATGGTTCGAATGAGTTTTTCGAAAACAGTCCAAGCATTTGAGTTAGTTTTTGTTCCTAGTCGTTTTGATGAAATGGTTTATTTTATAGCTTATTTAATTTGTCGAATTGAACGACATGAGATTTTGCTGAAAGGTAGTGAACAAAAGTTTTTAAAACCATTGACGATGTATCAGGCTAGTCGTTATTTTTTACAAGATTTTTCTGGAATCAAGAATGTAAATCAAGAAATTTATTACTTTACAATTGCATTCATGACGGTTATGGAAGGAGAAATTCAAGATCCTTCACTAGAATTTCTTTTAGTATGTGCGAGTGGGATTATTCATGAAATTGAACGTTTAGCAGCAATTGAATTTAAAAATTACCGAAAACTATTATTGGATCTATTTTATCATTTGGTACCAGCCTATTTTCGAATTAAGTATAATTTCAAGTTAAATAATGTGTTGATCGATGAAATAAAAATTCAATATAGTGAAATCTTTGAAATAACTAAAGTTGCTCTATTTCCATTAAAAAAAATTATTCAAAAATCAATTCCTGATGAAGAAATTGGCTATTTTACGATTTTATTTGGAGGAGAGATTCGCATTCAAAGAGAAAACAAGCAAGATAAACCATTGAAAGCGTTGATTCTTTGTCCAAGTGGAATCAGTTCTTCACTAATCATGAAGTCGGAACTAAAAGAGTTGTTTCCTCAAATTGATTTTACCGAAACAAGTTCATTTGATAACTTTGATGAACAAGAAACAGGAAGTAGATACGATTTGATTTTTTCAAGTGTACCAATCAAAACGTCTAATATACTTTATGTGATAAACCCGATTATGACGCAGCTAGAAAAAAATACCTTGTTTCAAAAAGTGCAAGAAGATTTTTTAGTTCCTAAAGTTTTACTACCATCTATCAATGAAATTTTAGATTTATTGCTTCCCTATATTGAATTGAAAAATGGGGTGACGAGAGAAAAACTGTACAGAATTGTGCAAAGAAAAGTAAATAAAGAAATGAAAAGAAGGGAAGATAATCGACCGATGTTAACAGAATTATTAACGAAAGATACCATACAATTGACTGATCAAGAGTTGACTTGGCAAGAAGCTATCGAATTAGCAGCTGAACCGCTAAAAATCTCAGGAAAAATCGAACCAAAGTATACAGATGCAATGATTAAAAAAGTAAACGATAATGGGCCATTTATTCATATTGGCAAAGGAGTTGCTTTACCTCATGCTCGGCCAGAAGAAGGCGTTAATGAATTAGGTATGTCGTTATTAAAAGTCAATAAACCAGTTTTGTTATTAGATGACGAGAAGCATCCAATTCAAATTTTTATCTGTTTGGCCGCAATCGATAATGAAATGCATTTGAAGGCCTTAGCAGGTTTAACACGAATTTTGTCAAATAAAGAAACGTTGGATCAGTTACTTGAAGCAGCAACTAAAGAAGAAATGATAACGATTATAGCTAAAGGAGAGAATCAATAATGAAATTTGCAGCGGTATGTAGTTCAGGATTAGGATCTAGTTTTATGGTGGAAATGAATATTCAGTCAGCCTTAAAAGATTTGGGCATAGAAGGAGTAGAAGTGACTCATTTTGATATGGGGAGTGCGGCACCAGAATTAGCGGACACGTTTTTTGTTGGTGCAGATTTAGCGGATAGTGCAAGACATTTAGGGAATGTGGTTGTTTTAGACAGTATTATCGATATGGAGGAATTGAAAGAAAAAGTACAAGCGGAGTGTGTAAAACAAGGTCTTTTATA
This sequence comes from Enterococcus sp. LJL99, assembly GCF_054871725.1. Lineage (NCBI taxonomy): Bacteria > Bacillati > Bacillota > Bacilli > Lactobacillales > Enterococcaceae > Enterococcus > Enterococcus sp. LJL99. The sequence continues at coordinate 18,132 of NZ_JBTXLT010000022.1, read as the reverse complement.
GAAAAAAATTAGCTGAAAGTAGGGAGAAAAATGAATGGTTTTTTAAGTATATTAATTGATATTGCTAGTACACCAGCGCTTTTAGTTGCTTTGATTGCGATTTTAGGAAATATTTTACAGAAAAAAGATACAGCTTCGATTGTTAAAGGGGGCATTAAAACGTTTGTAGGCTTCTTAGTTGTGACGGCTGGAGCTGGTGTAGTGGAAGGCTCATTAGCTCCTTTTGGTGAAATGTTTCAAGCGGCTTTTCATATGCAAGGAGTTGTTCCAAATAACGAAGCAATCGTTGCTTTGGCTTTAAATAAATATGGTACGTATACAGCACTTATTATGCTAGCAGGGATGGCTTTTAATATTTTGATTGCGCGAATTACTCGGTTTAAATACATTTACTTAACGGGTCATGCAACGTTATATATGGCGTGTATGATTGCGGTAATTTTAAGTGTGACGGGAATGGGGACTGTTCCTTTGATTTTATTTGGAGGATTAGCATTAGGTTTGGCAAATACAATTTTTCCTGCAGTTGCACAACCATTTACACGACAAATTACCAATAATGATACCGTTGCTTTGGGTCATACAGGTGATTTTGGTTATGCCCTTAGCGGTTTAATCGGTAAATATGTTGGAGACAAAGAAAAATCAACAGAAGATATCAATTTTCCTAAAGGACTATCTTTTTTACGTGATTCAACAGTTAGTATCACGATTACGATGGCTGTTGTGTATGTGATCGTTGCACTATTTGCAGGAAATGCCTATGTTTCAGAAAATTTAAGTGGAGGAACAAACTATATTATTTATTCGTTACAACAAGCAGGTTCCTTTGCGGCTGGTGTGTTTGTGATTTTGGCAGGAGTTCGATTGATTTTAGCGGAAATCGTTCCAGCTTTTAAAGGAATTTCAGAAAAATTAGTTCCTAATTCAATTCCTGCGTTAGATTGTCCTATTGTTTTCCCTTATGCACCGAATGCAGTATTGATTGGTTTTTTAACTAGTTTTTTAGGTGGAATTGTTAGTTTAGTCATCATGGTTTTAACAGGAACGACGGTTATTATTCCAGGAGTTGTACCTCATTTCTTCTGTGGGGCAACGGCAGGTGTTTATGGAAATGCGACTGGTGGATTAAGAGGAGCATTAGCAGGTTCGTTTGTTCATGGAGTATTGATTAGCTTTATGCCGATTTTATTGATGCCTGTCATGGGAGATCTCGGTTTCCAAGGATCGACATTTTCTGACACTGATTACGGTGTGACAGGGATTTTCTTAGGAAATCTAGCGAATTATGGTGGACAAATTTTAGTTATGGCGGGAATTTTAGCAATATTAGCTGTTTTAATTGGCTTAACGATTTTTAGTAAAAATAAAAAAGCAGAAGTATCCAAATAGGTGAAAAGGAGCACGAATTCTGTGAACAACAAAAAATTAAATGAACTAAAAAAGTTAGCGACTGCTATTCGCGTTGATACGATTGAAGCAATTCAAACTATTGGTGCTGGACATATTGGAGGCTCATTATCAGTTGTTGATTTATTAGCTGTCTTATACGGAAAACAAATGAGATATGATGTCAAAAATCCAAGTTGGGAAGAGCGTGATCGCTTAGTATTATCAAAAGGTCATGCGGGAGTAGCGTTATACAGTACACTTGCTGAAGTCGGTTTTTTTGATCGGAAATGGCTGATGACAGTCAATCAAGGAGGGACTAAACTACCTTCACATCCAGATCGAATGAAAACCCCTGGTGTTGATGCGACCACAGGGTCATTGGGGCAAGGGACCTCAGTAGCAGCTGGGATTGCCACAGGGTTAAAGTTATGTAATTCTGATCGTTATGTTTATTTAATCGTTGGTGATGGTGAATTGAATGAAGGACAGTGTTGGGAAGCCTTTCAATATATTGCTCACTTTAAACTCAATAATTGTCTAGTTTTTATTGATGAGAATAAAAAACAATTGGATGGACCAAACAAAGAAATCATGAATTCTTTTGATTTAGTCGAGAAGATGAACGCTTTTGGTTTTCATACGTTAAAAGTAAAAGGAAACGATTTAGAGGCAATTGATGAGGCGATTGAACAGTCTAAATTAGTTAAAGATCAAGCGGTTTGTATCGTTTTGGACTCGATTAAAGGTCAAGGAATTCCTTACTTTGAAGAAATGAAGGATAATCATTCAGTCAAATTTGATAATGAGCAAGTGAATCAAGAAACGGCACAAATTTTAGTAGCATTGAAACAACAGTTGAAGGAGTGTGAATAAATGTTTGCTTTAGCTGCTCAAAGAGAGCTAGGAAAAGAACTCCGTGTGGTCGTGGTTGAAACGTTACAAGCAGAGATGGCGAAAAATCAAAAGATTATTGCCTTAGATGCGGATTTAGGTTCAGCTTCAAAATGGACAGATTTAAAACAAACAAATCAGGATCGTTTTATCAATGTAGGCATTGCTGAAGCCAATATGGTAGGAGTTGCTGCCGGACTTAGTCTGACTGGATTTATTCCATTTATTCATACATTTGGTCCTTTTGCAACTCGTCGTGTGTTAGATCAATTATTTGTTTCAGGCGCTTATGCTAAAAATACAATCAATATCTATGGTTCGGATCCTGGTTTTGCTGTTGGTCATAATGGTGGAACACATACGACATTTGAAGACATTGCTTTATTACGTTCAATACCAGAGGTGACAATTTGTGATGCTGCCGATGCAGTTCAAATGAATTGGATCATTCAGGAATTTAGTCAATTAAGTGGCATCCATTATGTTAGAGGAAATCGAAAAAGTGTCAAAACGATTTATGAAGAGGGGTCTACGTTTGAAATAGGGAAAGGAAACTTACTTCGAGAAGGAGAAGACTACTTACTAATTTCCATGGGTCAATTAGTATTTGAAACATTTGAAGTAGCAAAACAACTTGAAAAAAGAGGAATCACCTCTGACGTGATTGATATGTTTACGATTAAACCGCTAGATAATGAGTTATTATTAGAACGGTTGATTGGGAAAAAACGGGTGATTACAATCGAAAATCATTCGATTATTGGTGGCTTAGGGACAGCTGTTGCAGAAGTAATTGCAGACAATGGACTTGCGGTACCGTTGACTAGAATTGGGAATGAAGATTGTTTTGGACAAGTTGGAACGCCTGCTTTTTTACAAGCTGAGTATGGATTGACGACAGAAAAAATAGTGGAACGAATTGAGGGAACTTTTTGATACAATAATTCTTAAAATACTATTATCAGTGAATTCAAAGACTGATAATAGTATTTTTTTACTTTTAGAATTTACATATTTCTCATACCAGTTTCATAATGATCAAAAATAGGTCCGCTTAAGTTAAATGTAAATGTATCACGATTGATACTACCAATAACTTGATTACTTTGATACAGATCAATCAAGAATCCTGCCATTTCTTCAGCCGTATGATAAGTGCCAAAACCTTGCTTATAATCATAATTTTCTGAATTATTTGCAACTTGCGCAAATTCTGTTTCCGTTGCAGCTGGAGCTAATACTTTTGCTTTGAGTTGTGATTTTTTAGCTGCTAATTCTAATGCAATTCCTTCGGTAAAGGCGCTGACATAGAATTTAGTTGCACAATAAGTTACTGCGTTTGGAACGTTTTTATAACCGCCGGCAGATGAAATATTGATTAACTGTGTATTTTCTTTCATTTCATAATCTGTTACGTATAGAGTGGATAGCAAAGTCAATGCCTCAATATTTAACTGTATCATCTGAGTGACTTTTTCTAAATTTTGATTGGAAACAGAGTGATAGTAGCCGAAGCCAGCATTGTTGATCCAAGTTTCAATATCATAGGGTTTCAATTCTTGATAGAGTGATAAAACATTTTCAACGATTGATAAATCAACTACTTTTAAAATAATATCCAACGTTGCATCGCTCTTTAAAAGTTCTTCTTTCAATTGAATCAATCGCTCTTCTCTTCGGGCAATCAAAATCAAATTTTTCCCCATCTTAGCAAATTCTTTAGCTGTTGCCATTCCGATTCCTGAACTAGCTCCCGTAATTGTTACATATTTCATAAATTCATCCTCCTATTGATTGATTTGGTGATACAATTAAAGTATAGAGATTAGACTAGACTCTAAAGCAAGAAAAAAATGAAAAAAGGTGAAAAAATGAATTATTCAATTAGTGAGTTTGCGAAAATAACAGGTATCAGTCAACATACATTACGTTATTATGAAAAAGAAGGATTAATCGAACCACAAAGAGATGAACATAATTATCGTCTGTTTGGCGCAGAAGATTTGGATTGGGCAATTTTCATCAATAAATTAAAAAATACAGGAATTTCACTTAAAGAAATCAAACGCTATACAGAGTTAAGAAAAATAGGTGATGGTACGATTACGGAGCGTAAGAACTTACTTTTAGCCCATCGAATCAAGATTTTGAAGGAATATGAGAAAGTACAAGGGCATCTTGAGTTACTAGAGGATAAAATTAAGTTGTATGAGCAAATGGAAAGAGAGCATATGAATAAATGAACCTTTTTTGTTTAGCCAATGTAGACAAATTTAAAGTGTTGAAGTCAAAAAAAATAACAACACATAAAAGCAAATTTTCATTATGATATAATTAAAAAGAATGAAACACTGTTTTTGATAACGCTCTCTTTAAAAAAATCAATTTTAGTTGAAAACAGGAAAGGGTGAATAACAATGAAAAAAATAATGATGGACGGGAAACCAATCTATCCAATCGGTTTTGGAACTTGGCATATGGGGGATAGTTCCGCAAAAGCAGAGATGGAAATCAAAGCAATCCAAACAGGCATCGAAAATGGTATCGAGTTGATTGATACAGCAGAAATGTACGGAAATGGACGATCAGAAGAATTAGTGGGACAAGCAATCCAACCTTATGATAGAGAGAAACTTTATTTAGTTTCAAAAGTTTTACCGATGAATGCCTCTAGAAATCAATTGCCTATTAGTTTAGATCAATCCTTAAAACGTTTGAAAACAGATTATCTGGATATGTATCTGTTGCATTGGCAAGGTGGCGTTCCATTACAAGAAACAATTGATGCGCTAGAGAAACAAGTCCAACTTGGTAAAATCAAAGCTTGGGGTGTCTCAAATTTTGATACAAGTGATATGCAAGAATTGCTAACATTGACTAAAGGAATAAATTGCAAAACCAATCAAGTGTTGTATAATTTAGGAGATCGTGGAATCGATTTTGATTTGAAACCATTTATGCAACAGAAAAAAATACCTTTAATGGCGTATTCTCCAGTTGCACAAGGGGATCAATTTGGTGCAAATTTACTTAAAAAACCAATCTTGAAAGAAATTGCGGAAAAACATCAAGTCGATGTTTTCCAAATTTTGTTAGCATGGGCGATAAGAGACGGGAATACAATTGCTATTCCGCAATCTGGAAATCCAGCACATGTTTTGAATAATATTCATGCTGCGATGATTGAGTTAGATCGAGAGGATTTTGCGAAAATTAATCAAATTTATCCTGAACCAACTAGAAAAATGCCGTTAGCTATTTGTTAAAATGAACAAAAAGCATGTGACCTGAAATCATACTGACAATCAGTTCACATGCTTTGATTTATACTAAGGGAAGATTGTGTTTCTCTTTAAAACAATTAAATTATTTCTTTGTTGCCTATTTTTGTAGCATTATTTTTTCCATTCTTCAACTTCTTTACTATGTGTATCGATCCATTTTCTTGCAGCTTGTTCTGGCGTTTGACCATCATTAATTGCCAACATCACCGATTCCATATCATCTGTTGACCAATGGAAATTTTTTAAAACGTTGTATGCTTCGGGCGTATCTGTTTTTAATCCTTTCCTAGCCATGGTATTGATTGATTCTTCACCACCCATAGTTCCTTTGGGATCTTCTAAGTATTTCAAGTCATACTTAGCGAACATCCAATGAGGCGACCATCCTGTAATCACAATATCTTCTTTATTTTTTAGTGCTTGTCCTAATGCAACGGTCATCGCACCAGAAGATGAAGTTTCTACAGTCCAATCAGATAGATTAGGATATTCAGTTTGAGTTTTCTCAGCAGCATTAACTACTCCAGCACCAGGCTCAATCCCAGTGATTTTTTTTCCAGCTTGGTTATCCAAATCTTCAATAGAAGACACATCCATATAATTAGGAACAACTAAACCTAGTTTAGCACCTGCTAAGTTTTCTCCAAGATTATCGACTTTATCTTTGTATTGTTTATATTGCTCACCATGTGTACCAGGTAACCACGCAGCAACCATCGCATCTGTTTCACCTTTTGCAATAGATTCCCACATAATCGCATTGTCCAAAGGAGTTAACGTTACATTGTATCCCATATCTTTTAAAACTTCTCCTACAACATGTGTAGAAGCAACTTCCGTGTCCCATTCAACATAAGCAAGGGAGATGTTTTTGTTAGTAGATTGATTTCCGTTAAAAATTGAAAAACCAACAAATAAAGCAATAAGAGCCACAATGATTCCTGAAATACCCCAAATTTTTTGTTTTTTTGAAAATTTCTTCTTAGCTGGATTCGTTCTTTTTTTATTTAAATTTTGAGTAAAACGATCGATGATGATTGCTAGAATAACCAATGCAACACCATTGACAAAGCCATTTCCTACTTGGGCCCGTTGAAGTGCTGAAAGAACACCGCGACCTAAACCAGGTGCTCCAATCATAGAAGCAATTACAACCATAGACAAAGCAAGCATCGTAGTTTGATTGATTCCAGCCATGATTGTATTTTTTGCTAATGGAAGTTCTAATTTAAATAATTTTTGCCAACCGGTACTCCCGAATGAATCAGAAGCCTCTACTAATTCTTTGGGGACTTGACGAATTCCTAGATTAGTAAAACGAACTGTTGGTGGTAAAGCAAAAATCACAGAAGCGAATACCCCAGGTACCATTCCAATCCCAAAGAAAGCTACGGCTGGAATTAAGTAAACAAATCCAGGCATTGTTTGCATGAAATCTAAAATAGGAGTAATGATACTTTGAGCTTTATTACTTTTAGCCATTAAAATCCCTAAAGGAACACCAATAATAATTGATACAAGACTAGAAAGTAAAACTAATGTAACAGTATTCATTAAATCAATCCATAGCTGTTGATTATAGATAAAGAGTAGACCAATAAAAGTAAAAATCGTTAATCCCCATTTTTTATTTGAAATAAAAAATGCCGCTAATGTTAAAAGTAAAATAAATATATAAGGAGGGATTATCAACAATAGAGAAGTAATAGTTTCCATAATTGTTTGACCTGTAATTTGTAAGAAAGAAAATAAACCGGAAAAATTACTAGTCATCCAATCTGTTATTGACTCTACCCAATCGGCGACAGGAAGTTGTATGTTATTCATTGATCAGCACCTCTTTTTCATCTTCGATTTCAGCCAAAGCTTCTAACACACTGCCTCGAATAACGACACCAAGCAATTTATTATTTTCAGTTACAGCCAATGGTGTTTGGGCATCATAAATGAGTGGGAAAATATCATTAACTAACATATCTTTATCGATTGTTTGGATTTCTGTATCGACATAGTCGATTAATTTATGACCGTTTTTACGAGCTTTAAGCGCTTGTTCAGCTTTTATGATTCCTTTAAGCTGTCTTTTTTTGTCAACAGCTAACAACATACTGACTTCTTCCTGACGCATACGCGTTAAGGCAACAGTTGGACCATCAATTTCAATATTAGTAGTCAATGCTGGTACCATAATATTTTGCGCTGTTAAAACTTTCGAACGATCTACATCTTCAACAAAGGTGCGCACATAATCATTTGCCGGATTCGTCAAAATTTCTTCTCCTGTACCAATCTGCATAATTTGTCCATCTTTCATCAATGCAATGCGGTCACCAATACGTAAAGCTTCGTTTAAATCGTGAGTAATAAAAATAATAGTCTTCTTTACATTTTCCTGTAGTTCTAATAACTCATCTTGCATTTCTCTCCGGATAAGGGGATCAAGAGCAGAAAAAGCTTCATCCATCAACAAAATTTCTGGGTCATTGGCTAATGCTCGTGCTAAACCAACCCGTTGTTGCATTCCTCCAGATAGTTGATCAGGATATTGATCTTTAAATGGCAGAAGACTCGAGTTAGCTAAAGCTATTTCAGCTTTTCTCATCCGTTCTTCTTTAGGAATACCACGGATTTCTAAGCCATATTCGGTATTTTCTAAAATTGTTCGATGGGGAAATAAGCCAAAATTTTGAAAAACCATACTCATTTTGTTCCGACGAACTTCTCTAAGCCCTTCTTTATCTAACTTAGAAATATCTTTATCATCAATCATAATCATGCCGGAAGTTGGTTCAATCAAACGATTAAGAAGACGGATTAGGGTGGATTTGCCACTTCCGGAAAGACCCATAATCACAAAAATTTCGCCTTCTTCAACGTCAAAATTGACATCATATACGCCGACGGTTGCACCTGTTTTTTGTAAAATTTCTGTTTTACTCTTATTTTCTTTAATCATATCTAGCGCAATTTTTGATTTTTTGCCAAATATTTTAGTTAAGTGTGTAACTTTTACTTTAGACAAAACAAATTTCCTCCTCATAAAAAAGTGACCACACTAGGGTAACATTGAGTGGTCACTTTTGTCAAACTAAGATGAAATTTTCATGAAAAAATCATTAGCTAAACATAAATAAATGGGTTTAATTAAGCCAAAAGTAAGAGGAAATATTGTTTTGTAAAAAAAATAGCGGGAAAACCAAATATAATAAGGTTTCCGACCACTATTTTGAATATTTAAACGGATGTAGGATAAAAGAAATTATCAACTAACTGCAAGGTGGATTCGTGTCCAACAAGATAAATTGTGTCACCAGCGGCTAGTTTAGCATAAGGACCTGGAGAGACGAGAAGTTCTTCGTGATGCTTGATAGCAACCAGCGTAGCAGAAGTATTTTGCCATAAATTTATCTCACCGACTGTTCTCCCAAGGTGTTCTGCTTGATCAGTCAAAGTGAAAGTCACAGGATTTAGAGGATTAACTGAATCAAAACGCTTGGTTTGTTCAACAAGTTTATCTAATAATTCTGAAAAATAGCTTAGCTCTTCTTTTTGCTTTTCTACGCTATCGATTAATTCTTCTTTTAGTTGTTGGATTGTCTGTACATCTTGATGTTGAGCCACAAATTCTTTGGCATTTTCGATAGAATGCACATAAAAACCGCTGCCGTGTTTCGCCGTTACGATTTCTAAATCTACTAAAATGCTAATTGCTTTTCTAGCAGTTTCAGGAGAAACACTATATTTATTGGCTAGTGTTGAACGAGCATGAATTTTTTCTCCTACACTAAAGGAATGATCTGCAATTTTGCTTGCTAAATCAACGGCGATTTTCTGATATTTTGGTGGTGCAACGTTTAATCGTTTTGAAGTCATTTTTACCCTCCAATCAAGTGACGTTCTCTAGTTCTTCTAGTTCGATGCTTTTTTCTTCCCACTGACTCATTAGTTCTTCTAACTCTAATTGCTTTTCTTCCAGCTTTTGATTCAATGATAGTAATTGTACATGATCATCGATTATTTCTGGTTTAGTCATTTCAATTTTTAGTTCCTCAATCGTTTGCTCAACCTCATTCATTGATTCTTCAAGTTGATTGACGGCTCTTGAGAGTGAACGGAGTAATTTTTGTTGTTCCTTATTTTGATAGAAGCTATTTTTGGGTTTTGTTATTTCCTGCTTAGCTTCTAATGAATCCTTTTCTTTAAGTGCAGCAAGTTCTACTTCTTCTAATTTCTTCTCTAAATAATAGTCGTAATCGCCTAGATAAAGTTTGCTGCCAGTTTCTGAAAGTTCAATGACCTTCGTGGCAATTCGATTGATAAAATAACGATCATGAGAAACAAAAAATAGGGTTCCTTCATAGTCAATTAAAGCATTTTCTAGCACTTCTTTGTTATCGATATCTAAGTGGTTTGTTGGTTCATCAAGGATTAAAAAGTTTTCTTTATTCATCGCTAACTTAGCCAAAGCAACACGTGCTTTTTCGCCGCCACTTAGTAAGGGGATCGTTTTTTCAACATCATTTCCGCTGAATAAAAAGTGACCTAAAGCTGTTCGAATCTCTTTTTCAGGAGTGGTTGGATGTTCATCCCAAAGTTCGGCTAAGACTGTTTTTGTACCATGTAAATTAGCTTGTTCTTGATCGTAATAACCGATTTGAACATTGGTACCAAAATTAGCAGAACCTTTAATAAAAGGCAGTTGACCAGTGATTGATTTAAGTAAAGTTGATTTTCCGATACCATTTGGCCCAACTAAAGCAATTGCTTCTTGGCGACGAATATCAAGATTAATAGGTTCTGATAAAATCGTTTCATTGTAACCAATTGCGCCATCTTCTACTTGCAAGACAACATTTCCAGATGGTTTTTCAATATCAAAAAGAAAGTTAGCCGATTTTTCATCGCCTTGAGGTCGATCTAAACGATCCATCTTTTCTAACGTTTTTCTACGACTTTGCGCACGTTTCGTTGTTGATGCCCTAACTAAGTTTCGCGCAACAAAATCTTCTAATTTATTGATTTCAACTTGCTGTTTCTCGTAAGCTTTCCATTCGCTTGCTAATTGCTCAGCTTTTAATACTAGATAACGGGAATAATTTCCTTTATAGTAACGCATTTTGTGGCGACTCAATTCATAAACTTCAGTTACAACTTTATCTAAAAAGTAACGATCATGAGAAACAATTAGAAGCGCACCTGAATAACTTGGCAAGTAGCCCTCTAACCATGATAAGGTCTCAATATCTAAGTGGTTGGTCGGTTCATCCAAAACCAAAATATCAGGTTTTTGTAATAACATTCTAGCTAAAGCTAAGCGTGTTTTTTGTCCACCAGAGAGAGTTGAGATGTTCTTTTCATAAAATCCTTCATCAAAATGAAAGCCATGTAAGACAGACCGAATTTCATTTTCATATCCATAGCCATTTTTATCAGCAAAATCGTGTTGGAGTCGATCATATTCTTTCATAACAGATTCATAGTTTGAGGCCTCGGGATTGAGTGTGCTGATGATTACTTCTAATTCTCGCATTCGCTTTTCCATTGCAATTGTATCCGAAAAAGCTTCAAGCATTTCATCCCAGACGGTTCGGTTTGAATCTAATCCGGTATTTTGTGCTAAATAGCCTAGAGAAGCAGTTTTATTTTTGGCAATGGTTCCTTTATCTGGAGGATCAATTCCAGCAATTATTTTTAAGAGTGTTGATTTTCCAGCTCCGTTTCGGCCAACTAAAGCGATACGACTATTTGTACTTATTTCCATTTGTATGTTATCAAACAAAATATCGGCACCAAAAAGACGTGCCACTTGATTTGCTTGGAGTAAAATCATAAGTCATCCTCATTTCTGTTTCATTGCTAATAGTTTAGCATAAAAATTGAAAAAAGAGCAGATTTCTGGAGTTGGCTTGTGAAAAAAGCACAGAAAACGAACAATTTTGACAGAAAAGGGATTAATTTGAGCGCGTAAATTGATTTTTCGTAGAAGAAACTGCTATTATAATAGTAGAATCATTGTTATATTTTGTAAATTGGAGGTACAATTGTGAAAGATCAAATTATTCCAAAAGCAACGGCCAGACGCCTTCCTTTATATTATCGTTATTTAAGAATTCTTCATGATGCTGGAAAAACGAAAGTTTCTTCAACAGAATTAAGTGATGCTGTTCAGGTGGACAGTGCAACTATTCGTCGTGATTTTTCTTACTTTGGTGAGTTAGGAAAAAGAGGGTACGGCTATGATGTAGAAAATTTAATGAATTTCTTTGCTAAAACATTGAACGATGATGAGTTGACAAATGTTGCACTTGTTGGAGTTGGGAATTTAGGTAGTGCTTTATTGAAATATAAATTCCATCAAAGTAATAGTATCCGTGTGAGCTGTGCGTTTGATGTAAATGAAGACATTGTCGGTCGCATCGTTGATGGTGTGCCAGTTTATCCCATCTCAGATATGATGGACCAAATTCGTATTCAGCAAATTGAAGTAGCGATATTGAGTTTACCTGCTAGAAAAGCGCAAGAAGTTGTAAAACAATTGGCAGATGCTGGAGTCAAGGGAATTTTAAACTTTACAGCGGCTCGATTGGTAGCTCCTGAAGATGTTTTGATTCAAAATGTTGACTTGACCAATGAATTACAAACATTGATTTACTTTTTACACCATGATAGTGAATTAAGTGAAGAGTCTGAATAAAGATTAAAAAATAACCCGCAAAAGTTTTTCATCAAACTTTCGCAGGTTATTTTTTGCTGTCGTCTCAACCAGCTTGCTTAAAAAACTAAGCAAAAGAACTCAGGTTGTAGTGAATCAGCCAATAGAACATGGCAATTAGTTAGGTACTTGAATAACCCCAGCATGAACAAGTAATTGGACAACGACAACAACTGTATTCATCCCACAATGGGCAATGATTGAGGTCCAAATCTTACCTGTGACTTTATACAAAATAGCAAAAAATAATCCCATAAAAAAATAAACAAAAAAATGACCATCTTGATGAATCAAAGAAAATAATGACGAACTAACGATTGCAGAAAACCAAAATCCAATGTAAGGTTCACTAAGACCGATTAATGAACGTCTAAAAACAAATTCTTCCATGATTGGCCCGCCAATAGTGGTCGCTAATATAAAAAGAGGATTCATTAAAATAACTTCTATGATTCTTTTAGTATTTTCTGAATCTGGCTTAACTCCAGTAATTACTGTTTCAATACTAAAAACGACTCCTTGGATAATCATGGCCAAAAAAATTCCGCCAAACCCTAATAAAAAAATAAAGACAGGTGAGGTTAGTTTTGCTTGTTCTTCAACTAATGTTTTTGATTGATTCATTGAATATAATCCAATCATTAGAATCGCTCCTAGAATATAAACAATCGTGGTTCCAGGAATCATCGCTTGTTTTGGAAAAAATTGTAACAAATAAGGAGAGAAAAAAACAAATCCATATAGAATAATCGTACTCAAACTAACAGTTCTGAGTGATAAATTTTTTAATGACATAAAATAAAATGTGCCTCCGTTCGATAAGTTAAGATAAAAAAGTAAATGTCTAATTTGGGATAGTTAAGCTATTTTTTTCTATTATTGCGATAACCAAGTAGAAGAAAAATAAAAATGAAAAAGAAAAAAGCTTCCCATAAAGTATTTTTCCAATCAAATCGTTCATTTACGCCAAAAATAAAATTTCCTGAATTTGCAATCAATAAATAAACGAGAGTGATTAAAGTTGTATTTTTTAACCGTTGTTTCATATCATCGCCTCACTTTCTATTCTATTTTACCATGAACTATAAATGATGGACTAGAAATAATTCATGAACTTTTGAATGAGACAAGACAAATTTGTAAACGTTCCGCTCTAGAAAGTAAGGAGCGACAGAAAGCAGCATAAAAATTTTCTTTAAAAAACAATAAAAGGCTTGCAAAAAGAAATGGAAATGAGTATTATAAGAAGTGTGAGTTAGCACTCTTTGTGTTAGAGTGCTAAATACGATTAAAATAATTTGGAGGGATTTATTGTGTTAAAACCATTAGGCGATCGCGTGATTATCGAAGTTGCGCAAGAAGAAGAAAAAACAGTTGGAGGGATTGTCTTAGCGTCTGCAGCTAAAGAGAAACCACAAACTGGAAATGTTATCGCAGTAGGCGAAGGTCGCGTACTAGATAACGGTACAAAAGTTCCTGCAGAAGTAAAAGCAGGCGACACAGTGATGTTTGAAAAATATTCTGGTACAGAAGTAAAATATGAAGGAACAGACTACCTGATTGTTTCTGTTAAAGATATTATCGCTGTTGTAGAATAAATTTTAATTAAAATGAAAACATTAAATGATAAAAATATAAATTATGAGGTGGATAAATAATGGCAAAAGAAATTAAATTTGCAGAAGATGCCCGTGCATCTATGTTACGTGGAGTAGATATTTTAGCTGATACAGTAAAAGTAACCTTAGGTCCTAAAGGTCGTAATGTTGTTCTTGAAAAATCTTTTGGTTCACCATTGATCACAAATGATGGGGTTACAATTGCGAAAGAAATCGAATTAGAAGATCATTTTGAAAATATGGGCGCAAAACTAGTATCCGAAGTTGCTTCTAAAACAAATGACATTGCAGGAGATGGTACAACAACTGCAACATTATTGACACAAGCAATTGTACGTGAAGGGTTGAAAAATGTTACTGCTGGGGCGAACCCATTAGGTATTCGTCGTGGGATTGAATTAGCAACAAAAACAGCTGTAGAAGAATTACACAGTATCTCAACAGTTGTTGATTCTAAAGAAGCAATTGCTCAAGTTGCTGCTGTATCTTCAGGTTCAGAAACAGTAGGTCATTTGATTGCAGATGCAATGGAAAAAGTTGGAAACGACGGCGTTATCACAATTGAAGAATCTAAAGGGATTGAAACAGAATTAGATGTCGTTGAAGGAATGCAATTTGATCGTGGTTACCTATCTCAATATATGGTAACTGACAACGATAAAATGGAAGCTGTTTTAGAAAATCCATATATCTTAATTACAGATAAAAAAATCTCAAATATTCAAGATGTATTACCATTATTAGAACAAATTTTACAACAAAGTCGTCCATTATTGATTATTGCGGATGATGTAGATGGCGAAGCGCTACCTACATTAGTCTTAAATAAAATTCGTGGAACTTTCAACGTTGTAGCAGTTAAAGCACCAGGTTTTGGTGATCGTCGCAAAGCGATGTTAGAAGATATTGCTATTTTAACTGGTGGTACAGTAATCACTGAAGAATTAGGGCTTGAATTGAAAGATACAACAATCGATAACCTTGGAAATGCAAGCAAAGTAGTTGTTGATAAAGATAACACAACAATTGTTGAAGGTGCTGGTGGTAAAGAAGCAGTTGAAGCACGTGTTCAATTGATTAAAAACCAAATTGCAGATACAACTTCTGACTTTGATCGTGAAAAATTACAAGAACGTTTAGCTAAATTAGCAGGCGGAGTAGCAGTCGTAAAAGTTGGTGCGGCTACTGAAACAGAATTAAAAGAATTAAAATTACGTATTGAAGATGCTTTAAATGCAACTCGCGCGGCGGTTGAAGAAGGTATGGTATCAGGTGGTGGTACAGCTTTAGTAAACGTCATCAACAAAGTAAGTGAAGTTGAAGCAGACGATGATGTAGCAACAGGTGTGAAAATCGTGGTTCGTGCATTAGAAGAACCAATTCGTCAAATCGCTGAAAATGCTGGCTATGAAGGTTCAGTCATTGTTGATAAATTAAAAAATGCTGAAGCAGGTATTGGTTTCAATGCTGCAAACGGTGAATGGGTCAACATGGTTGAAGCAGGAATCGTTGATCCAACTAAAGTGACTCGTTCAGCTTTACAAAACGCTGCATCAGTTGCTGCACTATTATTAACTACTGAAGCAGTTGTAGCCGATAAACCTGAACCAGCAGCGCCAGCAATGCCGCCAATGGATCCATCAATGGGTATGGGTGGAATGATGTAGTAAAATATTTTCTTTAGCCATAGGAAGGAAAATAAAATTATAGTAAAAAGAGCTTGGGACATAAGTCTCAAGATGAATAGAATAGAAGACCGAAAATCATTTTTACGATTTTCGGTCTTCTATTTTTTAATTTAGTGGGAGGATTCTCCTTGATTGATAACCTATTTAGCCTATACTTCCTTAAATTTACAACCATTAATATGAATCTTATTTCATTGTGCACCTGTTGCTTTCCGCAAACTGAGAACCGAGTGGAGCCTAAACAAGCCTTCAAATGGCCGAAAGCAGGTTTGACATCAATTTTTCGTCGACGATAGATTTTCCCTGTTTCTTCTTCTGAAAGCAGCTGTTGGATCGTTACTTTAAAGTATTTCCAGTTCATGTTTTTTTGAATCTCACGATTCTTGTCACTCTTCGCTTTTGTACATTGGATCCGAACAGGACAATTTGAACAGCCTTCACATCATATCATGTTAAATACCGTTTAAATCCATACTTGTCTGTACGGATAGAATAATTTCGAAATTTTATTTTTATTCCATTAGGATAAATAAAAATATCATCTACTTCCAAATACATCCAGTTTGCAGGAAGGAACGGGTTCTGTTTAAATTTTTTCTTTTGTTCTTGATGGTACATAGCATAAGTGATGAGTGATGTTCATTCATAATCTTCTAGAACTGCTTGATAGTTTTCTTCTCCCATGTAACCGGCATCTGAGATAATATAATTTAACAAGTCAAAGAAACGCTCTTTCAAAGTGATTAAAAAGGGATGTAGTGTCCGTGTATCTGTTGGCTTGGGAAAAATCGTAACCTAAAATATACTGATTATTCTTGGCAATTTAAAGAGCGTAGCCTGCCTTCAACTGACCATTTCTCATAGGATCGTCTTTCATGCGCATAAAAGTAGTGTCTGTATCTGTTCTAGAATAACTATTTTGTTGTCCGAGAATCTCACGAGGTTTTTGATACGCAAGTTTTCTTTCTTTGAAGTCATGAAATAAGTTTCTGATTTTTTTGAGAACTTTTCGCTTCGAACAAGGTGATTTCCGAATGGAAGCATCGTCTTCTTTTTCAATTTTTTCTATAAATTTTTCTACAACATGAGTGAGTTGTTCTTCAATCTGACCTAATTTTGTTGGAGCTAATTCTGTTGCGAACTTGCGCTCAATTTCAGGAACAATTGTATTTTTCAACAGTTCATCATAAAGGAAGGGTGATTTCTCATTGAATTTCTTGTCAATGTTATCAATCGATTTTCTTCAAACAAAGCTATATTTATTTGCGTTAACTTCGATCTTGGTACCATCTATAAAAATAGCTTCTTCAGCGATTAATTGTTCCTTGGTTAATTGACTGAGGAACTGAACGAAACACTCTCGAAGGAGTGTTTTCACTAAGGGATTCACGCGGAAACGATTGATTGTTCGATAGCTAAGTTGATAACTTTGGGTAAGCCACATCATCCGAATACTACTTTTCTTCATTGCTTCAATCTTTCGACCAGAAAATACGAATTGTGTGTAAACACATAAAATCATCTTCAGTATCATTTTAGGATGATAAGAAGAAGGATCCATTTGGTTATGAAAAGAGATGAAGCGCTTCTCGGGAATACTTTCAATTAATTTATCAATAGCGAACACGATATCATTTTTTTACTGAAAACTAAAATCCAAAGGAAGAACGACTTGATTTGTGCAATAATTTTTAATCATAGGAACACCTCGCTAGTTTATTGATTTAATCACTTTTATTTTAGCAAAGGTGTTCTTATTTTTGTACAAAAAAATAATTCAGATACCAATCAAATTGACTGGGATTTGGATTTTTCGTTAGGACTTATGTTCCAAGCTTTTTTTGAGATTGTAATAAAATGATTTATTCTTAGAAACAAGTAGGAAAAATCTATCAATAAAACACTGTTTTATTCATTAGTTATTACATTCTTGATGTTCTTCAAATTTTAGCAATCAAATAGATATTACTAAATATCCGTTCATTTTATTTCCAGCGGTTTATAACAATTTAGACCTTTTCCAAGAGCTTGAATTCTTAGAAGGACAGTTCGTAGGAATTATCGTGATCAAAGCGAATCGTAGTGATTTTTATATCAACGTTCGTCCATCAACTTTTTAAAGTGTCAATAATACTACATACTAATTATTCAACATATAAAATTCTCTTTTTTATAAACATTTCTTATTTCAATCTATTACCCCCCTCTTAAAAAATATGTCGGAACAAAAGACAAAAGTTACTATTTTCGATACGTAAAAATCGTATATTCTTATCTCACAAACAAAAAACAAAAAAACTTTTGGAGGAATTAACAATGACAACATCAAATACAAATCAACCTATTTTTGGATCAACTGAAGCTTGTGAGAATGTCATCTTAAAGAAATTAAGAAAGGATTCTGTTGATTCAGAATTAGCGTATCGTTTAGTGAAAGATCAATTAATTGATGAAGGAAATGCGCGCCAAAATATGGCAACGTTCTGTCAAACGTATATGGAACCTGAAGCACAACAGTTAATGGCAGAAACGTTTGAAAAAAATGC
>NZ_JBTXLT010000021.1:0-31535 GCF_054871725.1 Enterococcus sp. LJL99 | reverse complement strand
GTAGTTTCTCCATTTTCATTTTGTATAGTGAATCCTTCTATTTTCCATTTTATCAAAGAATACAATTAGAAAAAAGAAGGTTTAAGAGAAGCAATTACAAATGTTGCACTTAATTAGACAATTCTAGTAATTATATAGAACATACGTTCTTTTGTCGAGTATATAAAAAAAGTAGCGACAAAAAATCATCGTGTGACCTTTTGCGCTGCTTTTTTTATTAAACAAACTATAAGTTAAAATCTACTTCTCTTCAATTACTTTATTTTCAAACACTAGTTGACCGTCTAATAAACTGATTGTCACTTGTGTTTTCGGCATTACTCTACCTGAAACAATTTCTTTTGCTAAAGGCGTTTCAACTTCTTTAGTAATAAATCGTTTTAGCGGACGAGCGCCATAAGCTGGATCATAGCCACTTTCTGCAATCCAAGTTTTTGCTTCTTCTGTGATAACTAATTCTATTTCTTGGTGTTCTAGACGACATGCTAATTGATCCGTCATCTTACCAATGATTCCTTTCACATTTGCTAAACTTAGTGGCGTGAACAAAATTGTATCATCAATTCGATTTAAAAATTCAGGTTTGAAGTGTCCTCTAAGGATTGTCATCACTTGCTCTTCTACAGTCTCTGGAATTGTTCCTTCCGCTGTTACGCCTTCTAATAATAATTGTGAACCGATATTGCTTGTCATAATCATTACCGTATTTTTGAAATCAACAACACGACCTTTAGAATCTGTTAAACGGCCATCATCCAATACTTGTAATAAAATATTAAAAACATCAGGATGTGCTTTTTCGATTTCATCCAATAAAACAATTGTATACGGATTACGTCGAACGGCTTCAGTCAATTGACCGCCTTCTTCATAACCAACATAGCCTGGAGGAGCTCCAACTAAACGAGAAACACTATGTTTTTCCATATACTCACTCATATCGATACGTACCATATGATCTTCTGAATCAAATAAATCTTCAGCTAAAGCTTTAGCTAATTCTGTTTTACCAACACCTGTTGGACCTAAGAATAAGAATGAACCTAGCGGACGATTTGGATCTTGTAAACCAGCACGAGAACGAATAACAGCATCACTAACTGCATCTACCGCTTCATCTTGACCAATGACTCGTTGATGAAGGGTCTCGTTTAATTTCATTAATTTTTCTCGCTCACCTTCGACTAATTTTGTCACCGGAATACCTGTCAAACGACCGACTACTAAAGCTATTTCATTTTCAGTAACGGCTTCTTGAACCATTTTAATGCTATCTTTCTCATTTTTAGCTTCTAATTCTTTTAATTCTTGTTCTAATTGTGGGATTGTTCCATGACGTAAAACGGCCGCTCTTTCTAAATCATAATTGTTTTCAGCATCTTCAAGTTCATGTTTTGCCTTATCAATTTCTGATCGTTTATTGCTAACTGCATTCACTTCTTCTTTTTCTGTTTCCCATTGCATTTTCATAGCATTCGCTTCTTCGCGAAGGTCAGCTAGTTCTTCTTGCAAATGAGTTAACCGTTTTTTACTTGCATCATCTGATTCTTTTTTCAATGCTGCTTCTTCAATTTCCAACTGCATTAAACGACGTGTCACTTGGTCTAATTCTGTCGGCATAGAATTCATTTCTACTCGAATCGTTGCACTTGCCTCATCCACTAAATCGATGGCTTTATCAGGTAAAAATCGATCTGTAATATAACGATCTGAAAGAGTTGCCGCAGCAACTAAAGCATTGTCATGAATGTTGACTCCGTGATGAATTTCAAAACGTTCCTTTAATCCACGTAAAATACTAATCGTATCCTCAACAGTCGGTTCTTTTACTAATACTTTTTGGAAACGACGTTCTAATGCCTTATCTTTTTCCATATATTGACGATATTCGTCTAAAGTTGTAGCACCAATCAAATGTAGTTCTCCACGAGCTAACATCGGTTTTAATAGATTTCCAGCATCCATGCTGCCTTCTGTTTTACCAGCTCCAACAATGTTATGAATCTCATCGATAAAGAGAATGATTTTCCCTTCACTTTTTGTTACTTCTTTCAAAACAGCTTTTAATCGTTCTTCAAATTCACCACGGAATTTTGCTCCAGCAATCAAAGCTCCCATATCTAATGAAAAAATCGTTTTATCTTTTAAATTTTCTGGAACATCTTTACGTACAATTCGTTGTGCTAATCCTTCGATAATTGCTGTTTTACCAACACCGGGTTCTCCAATTAGCACAGGATTATTTTTCGTTTTACGAGATAAAATACGAATCACATCACGAATTTCTTCATCTCGGCCAATAATTGGATCTTGCTTTCCACTTTTCACTTGTTGAATTAAATCAACACCATATTTTTCTAAGGCTTTGTATTGCTCTTCTTGATTTTTAGAGGTCACACGATCTCCTCCTCTCATTTCCTCTATATTATGTCTTAGTTCTTTTTCATTGATTCCTTGACTAATCAAATATTTCGTCAAGCGATAATTTTTCAGTTTCATCAACGCTAAAATAACAATCTCCGTTGATAAAAATTCATCACCAAAAGATTCTTTTATTTTATCTGCTTCGCTAAATAAATTAAATAAGTTTTGACTCATGCTTTGTCCATATTGAACATTTCCACCTTGAACACTCGGATATTCATCGATTGCTTTATCTATTTCACGTTCAAATGCTTCGATATCTAAGCCAGCATCTGTATAAAAATTTCGTCCGAAATGACTAGGCTGAATAAATATTTTCCATAAATGAGCGATGTCAATTTCTTGATGGTGACGAGTGATAGCTACTTGTTGTGCCTCTGCAACTGCTTCTTGTAACGTTGTTGTCATTTTTTCAATATTCATTAATAGGCCTCCCAATTGGTCATTTTATTGTTTTGTATTAGAGCGTGATTAAATGAATACCTTTGTAGTATTCTCTCCTGCTCTAGAATCATTCATTATTTTTAGGTAAGAAGGTCAGTAAATAATAGTTAATATACTAACCTTACTTTTACATCATACACCATTGGTCAGTAAAGGTCAAACAAAAAGTTTCATTCTTTGCTATTATAATAACTCTTTAAATAAAAAAAACCAATTGAAACCCTAAACAGCGGATTTCAATTGGTTTTTAAGCCTATTTATTAAAGTAATTCTTTAAATCTATTTACATAAATTTTCTTAACAAACATTACAAATGCAAGATAAGCAAAGACTGTAATTGCTAACCAACCAAAGTAGTTAAGTGGTAGTTCTGCCAAACCTAGATTTTCACCAAAAGCTGTGAATGGTAAAATTGTTCCAACAGCAATCCCAATAGATGTAATTGTCGTCAAAATAAATGATGCACGACTTTGTAAGAATGGGATTTTTGGTGTACGTAGCGTATGAATTACTAATGTTTGAGACCATAGTGACTCAACAAACCAACCTGCATGGAAAATAGCAATAAACATTGCTTGTTGTTCTGGACCTAAATCGTGGTAACCTGCACCCATAATTTGTGGACAAATCACAAAATACATCAATAGATACGTAGTCACATCAAAAACAGAACTTGTTGGTCCAAGCCATTTCATAAACGAACCAATAGAAGTCGCATCCCATTTTTTAGGTGTATCCAAGTAATCAGTATCCATATTATCCCATGGGATTGACATACACGAAATATCATAAATCAAATTCAAGAATAGTAATTGAAGTGGCAACATTGGTAAGAAAGGTAAGAACAGACTTGCAACGACAACTGAGAACATATTCCCAAAATTAGAACTAGCAGTCATTTTGATATATTTCATAATATTACCAAAAGTTGTTCGACCAGATAAAAGACCTCTTTCTAATACCATTAAATCTTTTTCTAATAAAATAACGTCTGCTGATTCTTTGGCAATATCAACTGCAGTATCAACTGAGATACCTACATCGGCTTCTTTCATAGCAGGTGCATCATTGATTCCATCCCCCATAAAGCCAACTGTATGATTATTTTCTCTTAATACTTTAACAATTCTTGTTTTTTGTTGTGGTGTTAATTTCACGAAAATATTATATTTTTCAGTAATTGTTTTCAATTCAACATCATTCATTTTTGCAACTTCACTACCAGAAATCAGTTCTTCGTTTTCTAAACCAACTTGTTTACAAACTGATTTAGTAACTAATGCATTGTCGCCTGTTAATACTTTTACTGATACACCATGTGTTTTCAATGCTTCTAAAGCTGCTTTTGTTGTTTCTTTTGGAGGATCTAAGAATGCAAGATAACCAATTAATACCATTTCGCTTTCATCAGAAACAGAAAACTCGCCATCTACATTTGGGTTTGTTTTTTGAGAAACTGCGATAACACGTAGGCCATCTTCGTTCAATTCTTCGACAGTTTTCAAAATTGTTTTCTTTAAATCAGCTGTTAAAGGACTTACTTGCCCTTGATAATCAACATGGCTAGAAATTTCTAGCATTTCTTCTACGGCACCTTTAGTAATGATTTGCGTTTTACCTTCTTTATTTTGAATAACCACACTCATTCTACGGCGTTGAAAATCAAATGGAATTTCGTCAACTTTGATAAAGTCAGCAGGGTTAATATTCAATTCTTCCCCAGCTGCTTCAATAATTGCCACATCCATTAAGTTTTTCAACCCAGTTTGGTAATAACTATTGAAAAAGGCATGACGTAGTACGCGACTATCTTCTTTACCATCACAATCTAAATGATACTCTAAAATAATTTTATCTTGCGTTAATGTTCCTGTTTTATCGGTACATAAAACATCGATTGCACCAAAATTTTGAATTGCATTTAAGTTTTTGATAATTGTTCCTTTTTTAGCCATAGAAGATGCACCTTTTACAAGGTTTGTTGTAACAATCATTGGCAACATTTCTGGAGTCAATCCGACAGCAACTGACAATCCGAAAAGAAATGCTTCTAACCAATCACCTTTTGTAAAACCATTAATCAAAAATACTGTTGGTGCCATAACTAACATAAAACGAATCAATAACCAAGATGTTTTACTAATCCCAACTTCAAAACTTGTTTGAGGACTCTTATCAGAAACATCATGAGCAATGTGTCCAAATAATGTGTCATCTCCTACAGAAACAACTACACCGACAGCACTTCCGCTGACAACGTTACTTCCCATAAAAACAATATTTTCATAATCCGTTTCTGCATTATGGGTACCCACTTCATAATCTGCTTTTTTCTCAACAGGATAACTTTCACCTGTCATCGCCGCTTGAGATACAAACAAATCTTTTGTTTTTACAAGTCGTGTATCAGCTGGAATCATATCTCCTGCTGATAATTTAATGATATCACCACATGCAATTTCTTCTATTGGGATTTCGACGTCAGCTCCTCTACGAACAACTGTGGCAGTAACTTTTACCATGTTATGCAATTTTTCCGCCGCTTGACTTGAGCGAACAGATTGAATCAAAGTCATTGTTCCGCTTGTGAAAACCATCACTAAAATAATAATTACACCAATCAAATCACGATCTTCTGGAGCAGCAATAACATAATCCGTAATAAAAGATATAATTGCTAAAGTAATTAGTACAATTGTAAATGGTGTAATGTACGCTCTCAAAACTTCAACGATCCAAGGTGTTTTCTTCCCTTTTGAAATGACATTTTCACCAAACTGCTCTTTTGAAAGTTCTGCTTGTTGATTACTTAACCCTTTATGTGATGTTTTAAATGTTTTAAAAATATTATCGACAGAGTTTCTTGCAAAAAACTCGTAAGTTTTACCTTCTTCTTGTTTCATGTAAACTTTTTTTTCCATTTGTTTCGCCTTCTTTCCATAAATCTTTTCCCTAAAAAATAATTAATAGAGTACAGTATTTGACATCCGAATAATGATGACCTATAAACTTCATCTATCATTTGATGGGCTTATGAAAAGAATTTGTTTAGTTAAACGAGCAGTACTATCCCATATTTAGAAACAAATACATAATAATAGTTTGATCCTTTTTTGCTAAATTCATTCTTTTTGATAAGCCCTTTTTCTTCTGACTACTGTCATCCATTTGTTTCCATCCCCTTTAACTACGTTTTATACATGGATAATCGTTCGTGTTTTCACGCGTGTATTTTGTGTCAGTTCTTTTTCAAAACCTTTCAATAGAACCTTCCCATCATAATACGCTTGACCAAATTCTTGATAACCAGCACGTACATAAAATCCCCATGCTTGACTACGACCTAATAAAAATACTTTTTTAAAACGTGTGATTCGTACAACTTCTTCAGCAAATATCAACATTTTTTTACCCACACCTTCACCTTGGTATGCATCATTTACTGCAACCTGCTTGATTTGAGCGCTTTGTTGATCTACTTTTGAAATAATTAAGGTGCCAATTACTTGATCTTCATCCAATGCAACAACATGAATATCGTTTTTTTCTTCAATCGGAATTGTTTGAATCATTTCTTTCCCAGCAGTTGCTTTTAGTAATTTATTTCTTAAAGCAATACCTGCCCAATATTCTTCACTGTTCCATTTTACGATTTTTACCATCAATGTTTTACCATTTTGATTCCTCCGTTCTGTTTTAGTTTGCCATTTGATTTACTTCTAACACTTCGGATAATTGCGATAATTGCGTAATTACTTTGTTAACAGCTAAATGTCCATTTCTTGATCCTTCGATTTCCACAAAGAGTCTAACTTTGTTGCCAGCTAAATCAGTACATGAAAAGCGATGAAAACTCAGATAATAACAATCTAATAACTGAATAATTTCCGTTCTCAAGAGGACTTCATTACTGTTGCTTGTGATTACAGATAGAAAATAAGTTGCGTCACTTACTTCACCATCAGCCTTATTTTGCGAAATCTCATCTAATTTAAAGGAAAGAGTTCTTAATAAGACATTCACTAACGTGATAATCACTGCACAAACTAATCCTTCCACGATGAAATTGGCACCAATCAAACTGCCAATAGCTGCTGAACACCATAAGGTAGCCGCTGTGTTGATTCCTGTCACACTAAAGCCATCTCGAAGAATAACGCCACCAGCCAGAAAACCGATACCACTAACAACTTGAGCGGCAATCCTTGAAGGACTGCTGTCGGATTGAATAAACGTCGATAAAAGTACGAATAAACATGCTCCAAGTGTTACTAATGTCATTGTTCTCATACCAGCTAATTTTTTGCGCCATTGCCTTTCCATCCCGATGATGATTCCCGCAAAAATACTTGCCATTACATTAACTAAAAATAAAAATTCACCTACATCAAATCCCTTCTTGCACTAAAATTAAGAAAATAGCAATAAATCTTTCTAATGAGTTGCTTCATATTTTCCTGAGTCATACAATGCAAGAAATAAAACAATATTTTTAGTTCAATTTTCGCATTTGTCCGATTCTCCTCAAAGTTTGCTTAGAACATACAAAAAACCTTTCGCCAAATACTCAGCGAAAGGTCATAATCTACGATATACGCACACCAAAAAAGCTCAAATGATCTATTCGTTGAGTTTTGGCACTATACAACGTAAAAAGCAGAACTTTTAGCTACCTTATGAAAAGCCTTGTAATCGACAATCCCTGTTCTACCCATTGGCGTCTCTCGACATTTTTGGGCAGTAGCCTATGTTTGTATAGGAGCCTCACCTAACAAATCTATTTAATTTTCTTACATGAGTCACTATACCATCAAAATGACGTTCCTGCAACTCTTTTTTGTAACAAAAGAAATTTTTTTCAAAAAAATGAAAAATCGTCTGAAAAACAAATTACATTTACGTGTTTATTAATCGATTTTTTCTACTGATTTAATCGACATTCCAGGAATTTGCGGTGGAAGAGACATTGTCATAACAGGCATGCCGTTTAATGAAAATTGGACTTTATCTCCTTTTTTCAACTCTTTTTCAGTTAAGCCACTCGCTAATTGATCCTCTGATATATTTAATACAACACCGTCATTTTTCATTGTTTTTTCCATCTCATCTGGATCTTCTACTGCTTCAATATCATTTAAAACTATACGAATTGTTTTATCTTCTCCATCGTTTAGCTCTGCATCCGCTGTTAAGACGCCAGTAAAAATCGATGTTTCACCTTCGTTTACTTTGGCCTTTGTATCCTCTGTACTTGTACTAGATTCAAGTGTTATTTCTGACTGACTAGATTCCGAGTCTTTACTTTTCTTATCGTTCACACCACATGCTCCTATTAAAATAATCGTTGCTGCTAATGCTAAAGCCATTGGTACTTTTTTCATTAAGGTATCCTCCAATAGTTACTTTTTTTAGGACATGTCTGAAAATCAATCATAGGAAAAATACTTTGTTAACTCCCAAAACCAAACAAATGGCACAATCATTTCCAGATGCTCTCTAGCCAAAGTAAAAATATCTTCTGTTTCATTATTTACCTTCTAACAACATCTTACACTACTTTTCTAACTCAATATAAAATAACAATACACGAAGATTCTTAATAATAGGTTAATTTATCTTTAAAAATTAATTTAATTTTTCTTTTTCATCCGACTTAAAAAGGAATTGAGACGAAATATATAGCACTACTTCAATCAATTCCTTCTCTTAGTTCAACGATCTGTTCGTTCATTTAATCTCTTACTAAACATTTTCAGATCGTTGGACCATTTCGACGATCATTTCCACTCATCATAATTTCTTTTGATAAATAACGGATACGTTCCATAATCCTTCTTGCTTTAAGTGGCTCTTGTTCCCCTCTTTGAGTTACCGCTAAATGTTTTTCTAACTCTTTTAAATTTAAATTGGAAGAAAAGAACGTAGGTAACTGTTCTTGCATACGATACTGCAAAATAACACTTAAAACATCGTCTCGAATCCAAGAAGTCATAGATTCAGCTCCAAGATCATCAATCATCAAAATCGGTGATTTTTTTACTGCATCTAGTTTTTCACCAACCATGTCTTTTCCGATTGCTTGCTTCATTTCCACGGTAAATGTTGGAAAATGGACGATTGTCGTCACATACCCTCGTTCTGCCAAGCTGTTAGCTATCGCACCTAATAAAAATGATTTTCCTACCCCAAAAGTTCCTTGAAGATAAAGTCCCTTATGAAATTCTTTTGTATTCGCTGAATAGGCTTTAATAAATTTCATCGCCTCAGCTAACGCTTCTTCCCTACCATCAGAACTCAAATCAAAATTATTCAAACGAGCTTCGCGAACATCTTTCGGTATATCCATCGCACGCACTCGTTGGCGAATTTCTTCTTCTTTTTGTTTAGCGATCAATGCTTTTGTTGGTACATAGGTCACATCAATATAATGAAAGTTTAAAGCCAATCTGGGTTCATATCCAGGTGCAATCATTGTCGGATCATTTAATTGAAATTTCTTTTTTTCTTGCACATATTCGTACAATTTAGAATAACTTTTTTGAATATCTTCATCTGTCAAACGTGTTCTATTTTCCTTAATAAATAATTGGACATCAGGATCTTTCAAAACAACTTCGACCAGTTCATTATACCGTTCATTCATATCTCTTTTTTGAATAATTTTAGACATTTCTTTTCCAACATCTTCCATGTTACTCACCTTCTTCCTTCAAAAGTTCATTTAATTCTTTTCTTAATTGTGCTTGTCGTTCTTCTGACAGTTTCTTTTCTGCAGTTGGATTTTCCACCCAGTCTGGTAGGGTTTCTTGTCTGATTGGTCGTCTATTTGTCCCATAATTATTTCGATTTTGCTGCTTTTCTTTTCCTTTTCGAGCTAATTCTCTAACATGAGTAATTGCTTTTTCAGGTGAAAAAATCTCGCTTTGAGCCCACTCATTCGCAATTCGATTCACATAATCTGCTTTTAACGTTGGCTGTTTTTGGATATTGAAAACATAATTAATCAATACATTAATTACACTGTTCGGTAAACCAGATTTACTGACTAAATATTTTACTAGTGATCGTTCTTGCGGAGTTGTATAACCTCCTCGTTCACTTTTAAGTGCTTCTAAATAATTTAAAGGAAAGTTTCGTTCACTATCCATAATCATTAAAATATCTTGTTCAGAAAAACCATTCATTTTTAATGAATTATACCGATAGGTTTGTTGTTCCTCATTCGTTAAATCAGCCGTTTCATTTTTAGTGACTTCGGCCTCTCTTTGTTTTTTATCCGTATCATAGGTTTGATAAATTGCTTTTTCAAATTCTTTAATAACAATTTTATTACTATAATAATCAAATGATTTCGAACAAAATTCAACCATATCTAGTTCATTGATTCCAAATAAATTATGGAATACATAGACTTCTTCTTTAAAACCTGATACATCATCTGGAAGCTGAACACCTAATTTTTTGATTCCTTCTAAAAAATATTCCCACGTAAAGCTGTCCGTAACAGCTGATACTTTTTCAGGTGGGTGAGGATCAGCGAAAGAATTTGCCATTTTATTCAATAGCGTTTGATGGGTTCCAATTTGTTCGGCTCTAAATACATAGACATCTTTATAGCTGGCTGAAATATTTTTTAACCCAGTTAATTGAGCATGTTTAGGTTGAAAATGTTTAAATAGTTTATCCATTTTTCTTTGACCAACAATATTGAGCAAGGTTAATGCCAATACTTCATCTTTAAAAAAACGCTCAACGGTTTCTGGATGATTTAAGCGATAAAAATATTTTTTATCTTCATAATTTTCAACTTTAATAAAGGTATCTAGCAAACCGATTCCTTCCAATTTTAATTTAGCTGTCTCAATTTGTTGGATACTTAAATCTAACATCGTAATCAACTCTGAATGAAAAAGCTCTTCACTCATTCCCATTGGAAAAGAAATTTCAGAAAGTAAAGTCAAATATAAGCTAAACGCCTGCGCTCCAATAATTGGTTGGTACAGTAATGCTAGTACTTCTTGTTCTTTATTAGACAATGACTCTGCAATCATCGTTTGAAATAAATCTTTAGGATATAGTTTATTTTCTTGGTTCAACGAAAAGCCTCCTTAATCTCTCTATATCTCGGTATTCGTTGATTTTGCTTTGTCGACAATATCTTGTAGTTCTTTTAGAAAGACACTCATATCTTTAAACTGACGATAAACACTAGCAAAACGGATATAAGCTATCTCATCTAAATTAACTAAATCTTCCATAACATATTCGCCAATCAAGTGAGTTGAAACTTCATTTTCTCCCATACTACGGACACGATTTTCTACATTATCAACTATTTGGACCATTTGTTCCATCGTTACTGGTCGTTTTTCAGCGGAACGAATCAATCCTCTTAGCATTTTTTCTCGATTGAATTCCTCACGATCGCCATTTTTCTTGATGACGAGTAATGGAGCTGCTTCAATTCTTTCAAATGTAGTAAAGCGATAGCCGCAACTTTCACATTCTCTTCTACGTCTAATCGCACGACCATCATCTGCTTGACGACTGTCAATAACTCTTGAATTATTATGATGACATTTCGGGCAATGCATAATGTTCACCTCGTTTTTATTTCAATTTTTTTGTTGTGTTTCTTATTATAACATGAAATCGGAGTAAGAAAAAATAAGGATGTTATTTTTTTATTTTCTCAAAAAAACGGCACAGTTATTAGGGTGTATCAGAAAAACTTTTTCAACAAGATTGTTGCTGTTTTTTCTGATACACCCTTAGCCAAAAATGATAGTAAATACATTCTAATGTTGTAGCACTTTTGTTCTTCCCCTAAAACTAAATAGAAAGTTGGTGCAGTAACAATTCTGATGGAAATAATTAGTTACTTTCTTCTAAATAAATTGATTCGTTACCAACCACTCCGTCACTTGCTTTTTTGTCCATGCTCGATCTTTTTGATTATCAAAAACAATGTTTGCTCTCGTTTTCTTTTCTTCAATTGACCATTGACTTGCTATCCGTTTTTCTGCTTCTTCTTTTGTCAATTCATCCCGAATCATTAAGCGTTGAATTTGTATTTTTTCTGGTACATATACTACAGCAACTTGATCGACTTCTTTTTCGTAGCCACCTTCATAAAGCAAAGGAATATCAACGATGACAAGATTTGCCTGTTGTTTTTTAGTTTTTATTTGTTTTGTGATTTCAGCTCTTAAAAATGGTGAAAGTAATTGATTTAAACGGATTCTTTTTTCAGGTTCAGAGAAAATAATTGTTCCTAATGCTTTACGATCCAAAGAACCATCTTTTTGTAATATATCAAAACCAAATTCTTCTGAAATTGCTTTTAAGCCAGGTGTACCGATTTCCACGACTTCACGTGCAATAATATCTGAGTCTACAATTGGAAAGCCATATTCTTGAAATAACTTAACAACGGTACTTTTCCCAGTTGCTATTCCACCTGTAAGTCCTAATGTCATTCCCATTATTGATGCACCATCCTCAATTTTTGACATTTAGGACAAAAATGAGTCCCTCTTTGCCCCACTTTGATTTTTTTGATTGGCGTTCCACATCTTGGACACGGCTTGTCTTTTTGACCATAAACATTAAGAGAAAGTTGGAATTTTCCTGCTTCACCTAAAGCATTTAGATACGTTCTAATCGTCGTGCCTCCTGCTTCTACCGCTCGAGCTAAAACATTAATAATTGCGTTATACAATTGCTCTATTTCTTTCGGTTTAAGCGAATTTGCTAATTGTTCTGGATGAATTTTTGCTTCCCAGAGTGCCTCATCAACATAAATATTGCCTAACCCAGTAACTAGCCGTTGATCTAAAAGAAGCGGTTTGATTGCTTTTTTATGTTTTTTTAGTGCTTTACGAAATTCTGGTAATTTAAAAGCAGTTGGAATTGGTTCTGGACCGAGTAATAGAATACCTTTATAATTAACCGCTTGATCTTGATCAACTAAAACCATTCGCCCAAACTTTCTCACATCCAGATAACGCAGTTCAGTTCCATCTGTAAAGGTAAAAATTACATGTGTATGCTTGTTTCGTTCATCTGTTGGAAGATGCGTTTCGTATTTTCCTTCCATGCGTAAATGAGAAATCAAATCATAATTAGTTAATTTAAAAATTAAAAATTTTCCTCGGCGCTCCATTTTTTCAATTTTTTGACCAATCAGTTTTTTTTCAAATATTTCAACATCCGGCTGTTCAATAATTCTAGGCCAAAGTACCGTCATTTGTTGGATTGTTTTTCCAACTACTAATCGCTCTAATCCTTTTCTTACAGTTTCTACCTCAGGTAATTCTGGCATACCTTTCCCCTCTTTTCGTTCACAAAAAGTGACTGAGAAAAATAAACAACTTTCTCCACAGCCACTTTTCTATAGTTTTTCGCTCTCATTCTTTTAAGACGAACAGTTTATTTTGCTTCATACCAAGTTTTACCCCAACTACTATCAGTAATCAAAGGTACTTGAAGTGTTACGGCTTGTTCCATGACTTCTTTGACTAGTTCATTTAATTGTTCTAATTCTGAATTTGGCGCTTCAAAAACTAGTTCATCATGTACTTGAAGTAACATCGTCGCTTGCATATTTGTTTCTTTTAAGCGCTTAGCCATCTGAATCATAGCAATTTTCAAGATGTCCGCTGCACTACCTTGAATTGGCGTATTAATCGCTGTTCGTTCGGCAAAAGAACGTAAATTAAAGTTTCGAGAATTAATATCTGGTAAATAACGACGTCGATTATAAAGTGTCTCAACAAAGCCCTTATCCTTAGCATCACGTACAATATCTTCCATATATTTTTTTACTCCAGGATATTTTTCAAAATACGTATCAATATATTGTTGCGCTTGTTTTCTTGTAATTCCTAGATTTTGTGATAAACCGTAGTCACTGATTCCGTATACAATCCCAAAGTTTACTGCCTTCGCTTGACGACGCATATTTGGTGTTACTTCAGCAGGATCACTAATTCCAAATACTCGCATAGCTGTACTTGTATGAATATCTTGCCCTTCTAAAAAGGCTTCTTTTAAATGCTCATCATCAGAAATGTGAGCAAGTACCCGTAGTTCGATTTGAGAATAATCTGATGAAAAAATCAACCAATCGTTTTCTCTTGGAACAAATGCTTCTCTAATTTTCCGTCCTTCTTCTAATCGAATCGGAATATTTTGCAGGTTAGGATCGACTGAACTAAGGCGACCTGTTTGCGTTAATGTTTGAACATAACGAGTATGAATTTTACCATCCGAATCAATTACTTTTAGCAAGCCTTCGACATAAGTTGATTGTATTTTGGCAATTTGACGATACACAAGAATATCTTCTACTATTGGTGCTTGTTCTTTTAATTGTTCCAAAACGTCTACTGCTGTAGAATAGCCTGTTTTCGTCTTTTTAATCACAGGCAAGCCCATTTTTTCAAATAAAATGACGCCTAATTGTTTAGGTGAATTTAAGTTAAACTCTTCTCCTGCTTCCGCATAGATTTTTTCTTCAATTTCTTTTAAGCGATCTGAAAATTCAATTCGCATTGTACTTAAACGATTTGCATCTACACGAATACCTGTAATCTCCATATCAGCTAAAATTGTCGAAAGCGGAAGTTCCATATCATAAAAAAGTTGTGCTTGATTTTTTTCAGTTAATTCATTATCAAGTTTTTCTGAAAGAAATTCAATCGCTTTGATTTTTCTAGCAAGATGACTAAAGAATACTTCTTCATCTTCAGGCAGCCCTTTTTTAGCCCCTTTTCCATAGATCACATCATCTGATTGAATATCTCCATAGCCATAATGATTTGCAACTCCTTCAATATCGGAACTATTATCATTAGTATCTAAAATATACGCGGCTAAAAGCACATCGAACGTAATACCTTGCATTTTTCCTAAGTAGCGATTTAATGCAACATACGTACGCTTTGCATCATAGACTTTTTTCTTGGTTTGATCAGAAAGTAACCATTCACTAAATGCCTCGTTTTCAAATAACTCCAAACTATTTGTTACATAGATTTTCTCTTTATTCCCCCAAGCAACACCTACAATAGGAGAATTGTGATAATTCGCTTCCATCATCTCAACATATAATGACATATCTTCTGTAAACATCTCTTTTGTAAATGAGTCTACAACATCAAAATGAACATCTTCTAAATCAACAGGCTCTTCTTCCACATTCAACTTATTTAGAAATTGTTTAAAATCCATTTCTTTATAAAAAGGAACCAATTTATCTAAATCTTTACCGTTATACGCTAAGTCCTCTATCTTTACTTCGACTGGCGCATCAACATCGATTGTAGCTAATCTTTTTGACATAAACGCTTGTTCTTTATCATTAATCAAATTTTCTTTCATTTTACTTTTTTTCAATGAATCGATATTCTCATATATTCCTTCAACAGACCCAAATTCTTTCAATAATTTGATCGCTGTTTTTTCACCAATCTTAGTCACACCTGGAATATTGTCCGATGTATCGCCTGCCAAGCCTTTCATATCAATAATTTGGTTAGGCGTCAATCCATCATATTTTTCCGCTACATGTTCAGGTGTATACGTTTCAAGGTCACTAACTCCTTTGATTGTAATATCCACTTTTACTGAATCTGTAGCTAACTGAGTCAAATCCCGATCTCCAGATAAAACAACTACATCAAATTCATCTTTGGGCGCTTTATTCGCAAGGGTTCCAATGATATCATCTGCTTCATAATTGGGAAGCTCATAATATTTAACTCCTAACCCTTGTAACAATTCACGAATATAAGGCATTTGTTCTTTGAATTCGCCAGGTGTTTTGGAACGACCTGCTTTATATTCTGGATAAAACTCTGTTCGGAACGTTGTTTTTCCAGCATCGAAAGCGACTAACACATGGGTTGGTTTTTCTTTCGTCATAACATTTTCAAACATATTATTAAATGCATAAATCGCATTTGTATGTAGTCCATTTTTATTTTTAAATTTTTCCAGTGAATTATGTAGTGCAAAAAAAGCTCGGAAAGCAACACTATTTCCATCAACTAAAAGTAATTTCTTTTTTGTCATTTTTTTCTCCTCATCTTAAGCAAACTGACTTCCCTCTTATTCTAACAAACATCCGTCGATTTTGCAGTAATTAGGAACGAAAGTTCGTTTATTTTAGTCAATTGTCTGTTACGTTTCCTCCACACACTAAATAAATTAGGAAAAGTGTAACACAAATGTTCTGTTTATCTTTTGTTCTTTTGAAATTACCATTAGGTCTAGGTATCCTTTTATCAAGGAGGAAATTTATGAAGAACATAGTAGAATTTTTAGTGCGGGCAAAACAAAACACTTATGCAAGTAGCATAGGGAAAACAGAAAGTTCACGTCCAAATAGTTATGATTTAAAATATAGTGAGGGCGATTTTGTTCATTTAGATTCTTATTTTGGAACACACTCGTTCTCTGGGCAAGAAGTGATTTGGTATCAAGATGAACCTGTATGGTCTATGAATTATTATGGAGATGTTCTTAACGCTGAATTTAAAAGTTCATTTCTGAAAGAAGCGCTCATGTATCCTAGTATCGAACTTCCTTATCGAGGGAAAACATTTTATCGTAAAGATGATTACACTTACCTAATGGAAGTGAACGGTAATTTCAATAAGTTTTCAGGAGTAGAAAAGATTTTTTTCGAAGATTCACTAACCTATGAATTATTTTTCCATGGTGGAAAAATAATTGACAAGCATTTTGATTAGCGATTGTTCAGGATGACAGATAAAAACTTCAAAAAAATCAGCGATTGCTTCAATTCTAGGAAGTATCGCTGATTTTATGTGATTCTAATTGAGACTAACACTAAAACATACAGTTCTTTTGTTTATGGTAAAATATTTCCAGCTGCTCGATAAATTTCGTACCATTCTTCTCTACTTAATTCAATCGAAGCTGAAGCAGCTATTTCTTTGATTCTTTGTTGATTCATTGTTCCAGCAATTACTTGCATGTTTGCTGGATGTCTTAAAATCCAAGCTGAAGCTAAAGCTGTTGTTGAGATAGAATGTGTTTCAGCAATTTGCTCCATCACTTTATTCAGTTCAGGGAATTTTTCATTTCCAAGAAAAACCCCTTCAAAGAAACCATATTGGAATGGTGACCACGCTTGGATGGTCATATCGTTCAGTCTTGAATAATCCAAAATACTTCCATCTCTATCAATACTAGCATCATCTTTCATATTTACATGAATCCCTTGATCAATCATGCCGGTGTGTTTGATTCCAAATTGCAATTGATTAGCAACTAGCGGTTGTTTAACACTCTTTTTTAACAATTCAATTTGCATTGGTTTTTGATTACTAACACCAAAATAGTTGACTTTCCCTTGTTCTTTCAATTGATCGAACGCTGCTGCCACTTCTTCTGGTTCAACTAATGTATCTGGACGATGCAGTAATAGCACATCTAAATAATCCACATTTAGTCTTTTCAAACTTCCTTCAACAGAAGCAATAATATGTTCTTTCGAGAAATCAAAAAATCCTTTACGAATCCCACATTTAGATTGAATGATAATATCTTCTCGCTTAATCGAAGTTTCTTTGATCGCTTTTCCAAAAATTGTCTCACATTCTCCGCCACCATAAATATCGGCATGGTCAAAAAAGTTAATTCCATTCTCATAAGCTGTTTCTATGATTGCCGTTGGATTTTCAGCATTACTGATTCTCATACAGCCTAAAATAATAGCCGCTACGTCTAAATCGCTTGTGCCAAGTTGAATTTTTTTCATCAAAAGACCTCCAATTTTTCTTTGAACTTTATTGTATCACAAATTATTGAAAGGGCTTCATTTTAATACTTGTTTTTTAAATATTTTTCTATTTTAAGGAAAAGCTCTTCTAAAGTCATCGAATCAATCAGTAAAACGGGACACCCTTCTTGTTCAATTAATACTTTGTTAATCGCAGTCGCTACAATAATTTCAGCATAATTCAATGAAGAAGCTCTTCTCCCATGTACCACATGAACATTGAATTTATCCTTAAAATAACGAGTAAGACTATCCGCTAAATTTTTTTCTTTTTCAAAAGAGAAATCCGTAACTAAATAAATTAAACGTCTTGTTTCTTCTTGGATTGGCGTAGTTAAGGTAGAAAGAATCGTAAAATAACGTAATTGCATGGTTACTAAATTGATTTGCCGAAAAAACAAATAGTTTTTCTGCAACTCGGCTATGACTGTGTTTAATTTCTTAAAAAAATTAGGATACACAGACGTTAACTCTTCTACTTGCTCTAGTTTTTCAAATGAAAAGCTGCTAACTAACTGGTAATAAAGATGCAAACTTAACAAATAACAAATACTTTCTTTTGTATAAACTAAATTAAATTCCCTAAACGTTCTTTTTAATGCCTTTGTAGCTATCGAAGTTTTATTATAACAACTTGTTTTTTCAAGATAATGTTCCCTTAAAACATAGGCTTGCTTTTCAGCACTAAAAAAAGATAGAAATTTAGCTTGGATAATCAAAAAAAGATAGCTCGCCTCTTCTTGATGAAAAACAGGGGCCAGCATTTCTTTAAAAGCTTGAAAAAGAAAACTATTAGAAAGATACGAATTAAATAAATTATCTACTTCAAGAATGTGATTAGCTTTGGATCGTTTATAAGCAATTTGTAGTAAACAAATAAGCTGATCTTTTTGAGAAGCATTTAAATTCAATTGAAAAAAAAGCGTAATCTGTCGATAGAGTTCTTCAAAAATTCCTTCATGGTCTAAAAGTAATTCATTGTTGATTCCTTGATTCACTAACCAATTAAACTGTAGCATAAATTCTCTTACTTGTATTTCAGGTCCAATCAATTGATAACTAGCACGCTTTAGCTTTAGTTGGTAAGTATTCAACCAATGATTGATTTTTTGCATC
The DNA here is from genome assembly GCF_054871725.1 of Enterococcus sp. LJL99. NCBI lineage: Bacteria > Bacillati > Bacillota > Bacilli > Lactobacillales > Enterococcaceae > Enterococcus > Enterococcus sp. LJL99. The sequence continues at coordinate 12,739 of NZ_JBTXLT010000021.1, read as the reverse complement.
CTTTTTCTCACACTAGACTCACTCATACCAAGTTGATCCGCTAAGTCAAAGGTTTGAAAGGGATGTTCTGCTAATACTTTTTGCATAATCACGACTTCTGGTATACTTCCTAAAAATTGCATTTTAAAGAATTCTACATCTAAATCATTTTTACTTGCCAATTTTATTTTATTTTTAGAGACTTGGATAATTTCAAGAGAGCTTTCTAGACCATACTCTTGAATAAGTTCACTTAATTTTTTTAGATACCTCATCGTTGTTTTTTTATCTACATTAAGTTTTTTGGTTAAATCTGATAGTAAAACTGTATTTGCTGAACTTCTAAGTAAAGCAAATGTCTGTAGTAATTTTTTCGATTCAAAATCAAGTATCTCAGTATAATTCATTTTATTCCCCCATTTTTATGGTTATGTCTGTATCCTCACTTTTCCTTGTTATTTATACTCCATTCATTTTTTTAACATTTCTACGCTTGGTCAATAAAAAAGAGACTCCTTTTATTATGTATGATTTTTTCTTATGTATTGAACTTAGTCACCAACAACTGTGGAATCGTTCATTAACGCAATTTTTTTGTACGAAATAAAGCTTTTTTCCCATTATTTCGACATAAAATTTTTTTTCGAAAAAATTAAAAGAGATTGCTGCGTATTTATATTATAGGAACATGAAATACAACCGTCTAAAGGTTTGAAATGTTATAAAAATAGTATCATTTTCGTAACATTTTTACAAGATAGTTATTTTTAAAAAAAGAATCATAAGAGAAGGGAGTTTCTTTAACATGAATATTGACTTAATCGCTTCTGGTCACAGGATCAAATCTATTAGAAAACAACATAGCTATACCATGATGGGCTTTGCTGGACTTTTAGGAATTTCAAGTGCAAGCACAATCAACAATTGGGAAAAAGGAAATAACTTACCAAAACCTGAACGCTTAGAAAAAATTGCTCTTTTAGGAAATACCACTGTCGAATGGATTAAATATGGAGAATTTAAAGAATATGTCATTCAATTACTGAAAACTGTTGATCAAAAAAAAAGCCTCGATGAAAACGAATTGCTTGCATTAATTACCGCGTTAGACGAAAAACAATTGACTTATAAGAATGATTTAAAAATTTTGAAATGTGCCAAAAAAATGTATCCTAACTTTTTCAAAAACAGTTATTCAACTCATCTCCCTCAAAATAGTGCGATGCTATTTGAAGAGTTTCTTGAATATACAATTGAGCAAAATAATTATTATCGAACGATTATTTTACCGCAGATTCAACAGCTTTTAAATAACTCAAAAAATAAAAAAGAAAATGAAAAAATCCTCGTTTACTTATTTAGTTGTTTGGAAATTGTGGATAATAAAAATCAAGCAAAAGAATTTTTAAAACTATTAAAAAAAACGTTGAATCTTTTAAAAAATCTAATTTCATAATTATTGTTGAAAAAATATTTAGTGCCCAATTTTAGTTTTTTTCGCTTTTCTTCTACAATAACTATTAAACAAGTGATAGTATAAATGAACATTTATGGGACTTATTTTGTTTAAAATTCACTGATTTTTCAGAATTTAGTTTCTATAACCTAATTTGATACTTAGCTAAAGTTTGTTCATTTCTTTGAACAAAAATACGTTGTTTATATGTCACTTCTGAAAAAAAAGTCTCAAAAAAACAACACTTTTCTTATTTAAATGACTTTTTTTTTTCAATAAACCTTATTAATCACATCCATCTGCTTTTTTCATTTATACTAATTTTATAAATTAATTGAAGGAGTATATTAAATGAAAATCGAACATATTGGTTTATGGACAAAAAATTTAGAAGCGATGCGTACCTTTTATGAAACCTATTTTAACTGTAACTCTGGTGAACGGTATGAGAATTTAAAAACAGGTTTTTCTTCCTATTTTTTAACTTTCGAGACTGGCGCTAGATTAGAATTAATGCAACGGAAAGATGTAACAGAAAAAACAGAATCTGAAATACTCGGCTTTACTCACCTAGCTATTTCATTAGGTTCAAAGGAGAACGTAGATTCCTTAACGAAAAAATTAGCCGATGATGGCTACCCTTTGTTAAGTCCTTGTCGTACTACTGGCGACGGTTATTATGAATCAGTCATTGCCGATCCAGAAGGAAATCGTATTGAGTTAACCATTTAAAATCAAATTGGAGGAACAGATGATGACAATTGAAGCAATCGTTTTAGATATGGATGGAACACTTTTCAACGATCAAAAAGAAATTACTACTAAAACTAAAGAAGCATTGATACAAGCACAAAAAAATGGAATCAAATTGGTACTAGCTTCTGGGAGACCTCATGCTGCAATGAAAGAGGCAGCTGTAGAATTAGAAATGGATCAATATAATGGTTTACTCATTTCTTTTAATGGGGCTTATGTTTGTGAAGCGGGAAATGATAAAGAATTTTTTAGTCAACCACTCTCTATCGAATTAAGTCGTTCTATTTTAGAACATTTAAAAAAATTCGAAGTAAAACCTATGATTGTTCAAAATGATTATATGTACGTCAATGATGTGTATGATTGTATGTTGGAATTAGATGAGCCAATGGGTTTATTCAACATTATTCAATATGAGGCTCGAGGTGGTAATTTCTTACTGTGTGAAAAAGAAGATTTAGCTGAATTTATTGACTTTCCTTTACACAAAATTCTAATTGCTGGTCAACCTGATTATTTACGAGAAAACAGCGAAGCAATAGTTGCTCCGTTTAAAGAACAAGTCAGTGGTGTTTTTTCAGCTCCTATGTATTTTGAATTTACAGATCAAGGAATTGATAAAGCAAATGCGTTAGATCAAGTATTAAGTAAGTTAAATATACCAGCTGAAAAAGTCATTGCTTTTGGTGACGGACATAATGATTTGTCGATTATTAATTATGCTGGTATTGGCATCGCTATGGACAATGCAGTTCCAGAATTAAAAGCAGCCGCTGATAAAACGACCTTATCTAATAATGAAGATGGTATTGCTGTTATTTTAGACGAATTTTTGTAAAATTTCAGAGTCTATCTAGATTAACAGTGACGATTTAACTAAGTTTTAGATAGCACTTACTTAAAAAATCATAATAGATGCTATTTTAGCTCAATAAAATTTGTTAACTTGAGCACTACAGGGAGTATCTGAAAACGATAGTAGCCAATATTTTGGCCACTTAGTCTTCAGATACTCCCTAATAATATTTATTTTTACTTTTCAATGATGAAAATAGTTTTTTTCTAAGGCACTGATTTTATCAACCCTTCTTTGATGACGCCCTTGTTCAAAAGTAGCATTTAGCCAAGTATCAACAATCATTAAGGCTAGTCCTTCACCAATAACTCGTTCTCCTAAACATAAAACATTCGTATTATTATGAGCTTTTGTTGCTTGTGCGGAAAATACATCACTTACCACTGCCGCTCTGATTCCAGGCACCTTATTAGCAGAAATACTCATCCCAATCCCTGTCCCGCAGCAAAGAATACCCAGATTGGCTTGATTTTCTATAACCTTTTCAGAAACTAATTGCGCATAATCTGGATAATCAGCACTTTCAATTGCCGTTTTAGTCCCTAAATCTAAAACCGTAAAGCCATTCTCATTTAAATGCCTTACAATCGTTTCTTTTAGATAAAAACCACCATGATCGTTTGCTATAGCAATTATCATTATGTTCTCCTTTTTTAATAAGCTTATTTCAATTCACTACCATTTGATTCAAGCAAAACTTTGATTTCGTTCCCTTCCATAACTTTTTCAAAAGCTCGACGCCATTCTTCTAACGGATAAATTTTTGTAATCATTTCATCGACATTAATTGCTCCTTTAGCCAATAAATGAATGGCTATTGGCCAATCAAATGGATTTTGAGAACGACTTCCCACATACTTTATTTCTCTTTGAATCGTTGATTCAATATCTAATGAATTAAATTTATCTTTGAAAAGTCCTACTTGAATAAATTCACCACCTTTTTTCATTAGTGGTAAACTCGCATTAACTGCTTGAATAGAACCAGAAGCATCATAAATTTTATCAACTCCATAACCATCAGTGATCTTATTAACTACTTCTGATAATTCTTCTTCTTTAGTATTGACAGTAATATCTGCCCCCATTTTTTGTGCTAGTTTCAATCGGTGTTGATCTTTGGTAATGCCTGTCATAATAACAAATGCGCCAATTTCTTTGGCAATTTGAAGTAATAGTAACCCAATTGGTCCGGGTCCTATAATAATAATTGTATCTTGCAAATCTAATTTACTTTTTTGATACATCGCGTGTACGCAACAAGCTAAAGGTTCACTTAATGCTGCGCCTTGATAACTTAATTGATTTGGTAACTGATGGATACTTTCCTCTCTTGCCAAAACATAATCAGTCATACTACCATTTTGTTGCGTTCCAAGTCCTTTCCTTTCTGGACAAAGATTATATTGATGTTGCTGACAATAGTCACAGTGTCCACATACTGAAAATGTCGTTTCACTCGTAACACGGTCCCCTATATTTATTGAGGTAACTTTTCCCCCAATTGCAACAACTTCCCCTGAAAATTCATGCCCTAAAACGACTGGTGTGGTTGGATTGCTATATTCTCCTTTAAATGTATGGATATCTGAACCACAGATTCCAGTATAGGCAACTTTTATTAAAACTTTATCATCAGTTACCTTGGGAATAGGTATTTCTTTTAATTCCATTCGGTCATATCCATCTGCAACTTTAGTAACAGCCATCATTGTTTTTATTTTTGTTTCTGCCAAGTAAATCCCTCCTATATTGCTAATAAACAAGTTTAACTAGAATACACTTAAAAAAACCAAGCTATTCACTAATATTTCCTGATACTTTTCCCTTTAGCTTAAAATACAGACTGATATAATTCTGATAATTTTAAGAAAATCCAGTTTAAAATATTTCCGCCTGTATCCAAGTTAGTAATTTCTGCCGCTCCTTCTGGAAATTCCACAATCCCTTCCACCATTTTAGTTAAAACTGGGGCGTAATTTGTGGCCATCCATAAAGCAAAAACCATCACTACCGTACATGAAATAACAGAATGAACAATATTTCCTTTGCGACTTGGAACAATCATCCCCACAAAAAATGGAATGGTTGCTAAATCGCCAAAAGGTAATACTTTATTTCCTGGTAAAATTACTGCTAAAAATAAGGTGATTGGAACCATCAATAAGCCTGTCGCTAAGGTTGCTGGCGAACCTGTTGATAACGCCGCATCCATTCCAAGATAGATTTCTCGGTCGCCATACCGTTTTTGTAACAGTTTTTGCGCACTTTCCTGAATGGGAATCAATCCTTCCATCAGTATTTTTACCATACGAGGCATCAAAAACATCACTCCGCCCATTGTCATTCCCATTTGTAAAATACCTGAAAGATCATAACCACCAAGGGCAGCTAATGCCGCTCCAATAATAATCCCCATAATCATTGGTTCACCAAACACACCAAATCTTTTTTGAATCGTTTCTGGATTAACATCCAAATTTTTAATACCGGGAATTTTATCTACTAACCAACCAACAGGAATACCAATCACCGCATAACCAGCTGTTGATCCAGTAGAAAAGCTAACGCCCTCTAAACCATAGTAGGATTGAACTGCTGGTGCTGTTTTATCAGCAATAATCAGAACAATAATTTCATAGGCAATCCCACATAAAATACTGAACCACCAATTTTTAGTTACAACATAAGCTGTTGAAGTTGCAGCAATCATATGCCAATAATTCCAGATATCAATATTCAAAGTTTTGGTGCGGTTAGTAATTAGCATAAGCACGTTTACCAATAAAATTATCGGTATCATAATAGCGGCCATCGGTTGTGCCCATGTTCCTGCCGCAATTGCTGGCCAACCCGCATCAATAATCGTTAAATTTAAACCAAATCGCTCAACCATTGATTGTGCTGCTGGTCCCACACTTGAAGTTAATAAATTAATAACAAGATTAATCCCAATCATACCAATTCCAACGGTTAATCCAGAGACAAGAGCTTTGCCAGGCTTTACTTGAAAAACTAAACCCAAAACAAAAATAATCATTGGTAACATAACACTAGGTCCCATATTTAAAATACTCTGCACTATATTCATTAATGTATCCAAAAAAATTCCCTCCTATTTTTTACGATTGTTTTCAGCTGTCTCTTTTATAACTTTTTAACTCAAGTGAATGAAACTAATATTTATGCAAGACCTTTAGCTACTTCCACAATTTTCTCTTTCAGCTGCTCTTCTCCGATCCCTGTTAAAAAAGGCATCGCTGTGATTGCAGGAATTTTATAGTTTGTTGGTAGTACGGTTGTGGAAATTAACATGTCGGCGCCATCTTGTTTCGAAGCTGCTTCTGAAATTTTGATTTGATAAAAATTCGCATCTAGCTTATTATCCTTAAATAAATCCTCAATTTTTTTCATTACAACAGTAGAGGTAGCAATTCCTGCCCCACATGCAACTAAAACGGTAATTTTTTTCATTGTTTTCTCTCCTCGTCGATTATTTACTAAATTCTTTAATAGATAAAAACAGTTCATTTGTTGTTTTTATTTCCAAAATTGAAGCTATTTTTTCAGTATCTTGCATCAATCCCATCAAAGTTTGAAGCATCTTCAGTTGTGTATGAGGTTGATTTAGTCCTAAAACAAAAATTATTTCAACTGGTGTTGTTTTAGCTGGGTCATCCATTTGTTGAAATAATATTGGTGAATTCAATGTAATCACTGCCACAAATTCCTTCAACACGCATTCTGGATCTGTATGCGGAATGGCAACTCCTAGATTTTCTAATTGAATCCCCGTTGGAAATTCGTCTTCCCTTGCTTGAACTCGTTGCAAAAAATCTTCTCTAACCCAATTTTGATCAAATGCAATTTGAAAAACAGCTTCAAATAGTTCGCGTTTTGACTGATAATCTTTTTGAACAAGTAGTAATGGTTCTTTTATAAACTCGATAAACGGTAAATTATCTTCACTCATTTTATTCCCCCCTATACCCTTTCATAAATTCGTAAAGTAAGGCTATAACTTCTTCTTTAGAATTTACTGCTCTTAATTTTTTCAACAACTCTTTATTTCCTGCTAACTCCATTAATTGAAAAATAGCTTCCACATGTTTCTCCTTATCATTTGAAGCAAGCAGAAAGACAAAATAAAGCTTTTTGGTTTCAAACGAAAGTCCTTTTTTGATAATTCCTAAACTCATTCCCACATCTAAAGCACCATACTCAGGTTCTGTATGTGGTAAAGCAACCGTTTCTCTCAAAACAATTTGAGGGGGAATTTGCGGAAACTCTTCCAAAAGTTTTGTAACATAGGTTGATTCAATCACTTTGTCTTTTAATAGCGGTTGACTTAAGCGAATAAGTGTTTCTTGCCAGCTGATAGTTTCGGATATGATTTGAATGGAAGAGATTTTTAATAAATCAACCAAATTCAATTTCTTTTTTTCGATGATAGGAATAGCTAAACCTTCAACCATTTCAAGTAATTCATGATATAAACTCATCTCATCAGTAATAGCCCCATGTTTTTTAATAACCTTTATTATTTTTTCAGGTGTCAATAAACTTTGATCCAATTCAGTTGCTGTGCTAATTACTTTTTGTCTTAATTGACGCTTCTCACGTTCCGTCAAAAAGGTATTAATTACGAATAATTCTTTCGTCGTTTCAATAGGTACCGCTGAAAATACATAATTGACAGAAGGTTTATTTTTGTAAAATTCTCGAATTGACATAACAGGTAAAAAATTTATTTCAGGTAATAATTTCTTCAACGTTCGCTCTAACAGAATAGATACGGATGTTCCATTTGGACAAACAATCGCAGCTGTTAAATCCCCTTTTTCTTTTTCAGAATCCTTAGTACCGATAATATGGCTACCGATAAATAATGAGATAAAAAATATCTCAACATCTGAAATTGACTGACCAAAAAATTTTTCTAATGGACTCATTGATTCTTTCACTAAATAAAAGAGTGCTGTTTTTTTCTCTTTATTTGCTTCATAAAATGGATTGATCAAATTGATTTCATATTTAATGCGATAATAAGCTGGTTTCATATGTTGCATTAATTGCGTCAACAGTTTCACTCGGTTCTCTATTCGAATGGCTGAACCTTTTTCAAATAAGAGTAACATCTCATTCAATGCATAGTGCATCCGAAACAGCTCACCTTTAGTTAAAATATCTGCTTTCGAAACATTGGTAGCCAATAACTGTAATGTTAAATAAATTTCTTCCTCTTCATTGACGTTATCAATTATTTCGCTGATTTCTTTCATTGCTTCATATTCTTTTGTGCTTACTAAAACATCAAAATCGATTTCAAAATCATATTGAATTGTTTTTCCTTTGGCAATTCTTCGGAGAATTAAAAGAAAAAAAATAGGTAAAATAGCAATTTGTTCATCCGTAAAACGAACATTCAATTCTTTTTCAATTGATTCTAATTTTTGTTTGTAATAAATCAACTCCTCCTCTCTTAACTGAGCAAATTCACTAATTTGAATATAGCCATTATTTGTTTCCGCTAGTAAATTTAATGCATCTCTCAATAATTGACGTTTATCCCATTCTGCTCCTTCAATGTAATAACCATTTGATCGAGAATAGATCAATTCTAAGTGGTAAGGAATAATGCTTTTTTCAAGTGCCTTTAACGCTCTTAGAACTGTATTTTTGCTTAATTTTAATGCATCAATAAAATGATTTAATGACAAATATTCTTCTTTACTTAAAAGCATGACTTCAATCAAATAAATTCGTTCTTGTTTAGAATAAAGATAATCCTCTAACTGATCGATTGACGTATTTTGAGATTGGTACTTTTTTCTTACTTCATTTGGAATAATCAAATAACCATTTTTAGTTCGCTTGATTTGTTCAAAATGATTGTCAGAGAGCCAGTCATTAATTTTCTGCAGATCATAATTCAACTGACCTCGACTCAAAGCGAATTTTTTCATTAAGCTTTTACTCGATTCTTGCGCGCTGTGAACCATTGAAATAAATACTTGATTGCTTCGTTCATCTAGATTCATATGCATCTACTCCTTGATTTAAATTTAACTGAAAAACGCTTACATTTCTATATCGATTGGTTCCCAAAAATTTCATGTATTTTCTTCAACATGGGACTTAAACGGTTTTCGTTATATTTTTAAACTAGATTTCAGCTTAATTTAGTTTACTTTTTTAGATAAAATGGAAATAAAAGTGTTTCTACCAATTATAAGCAAACTCATCTATATTTTCTAAACATTTATTGCTATAATTTCTCTATATAAGGAGGCTTAAAAATGCCAAAACTCAAAGTACATTTTTCAGATGGCTCTTCACAAATTTTCCATGAAGAGCAACAATTTAAAACCTATTATTTTCAAGAAATGAAAGGATGGACCGCTCCTTCTTTCGAATCAATCGAGGGGCATTCTTTCAATCTTTTGAAAGGACGTTACCCTAACTTAGTCCAAAGTTTTTTGGAAATGCTTTCAAACTCGAATTTCTTTTTTGATATTGAAGAACCAGAGACTATTTATAACTCACAATCTGTGGTGAAAATTGAAATAATCAACCCAATAACTTAAAAATATCTTGATGCCTTTTTTGTTTATCCAACCAAGGAATAAGAAAAAACCCATCTCAGATGAGATGGGAAAAAAGGAAAAATAAATGAAAAAAAGTATGTGTTATAGAGTAATATCTTTTGGGGAAGACTGGGCACTTACTCTATACACTTATAATAAAGGAATATCGCTAAAATTACTATTCCAGTATTTACTTAAAGATAAAACCTTTTTGAATTTTTTTAACTCTTTCGCTTCAACGAATATGATGAATCTAACGCTCTCCCTTCATCGTATTCTTCTTTGTTAGAAAGAAAAAAAATGATCAGTCAAATTCAAAAAGTCACAAATTATTTTGACATATCTATAGATTTTTTATTTGATTGTAAAAAATTATCCCAAGGACTGAAACAAACATAGAGAAATTGATTGGGAGTGCTATAAGCTTTAATGACGTATCATGACAAGAAGTAATTAGGGCTTATTTAAAAGGCCTATACGGAATCGAGTGAAGTTTAACTATTGCAGAATTTGATAAAAGGAGTTGAAGCGTTGGGAATTAACTTAGGTTTCTTTGATTTTGAGGATGAAAAACCTTGTATTACTGAAGCAAACTAATTTTTATCAATCAAAAATGTGAGTGAATAAGTTCTCTCAACTCCATAAAATATAAGAAGCAAAGGAGGGTTTGAAATGAAAAAAGTGTTCATAATATTATGTGTAATTTTTATTTTGGTTGGATGCAGCAGTAAAATTACTAAAAGCGATCTAAAAAAGAATGATTGGGAATTAGAATCTAAAGATGATGAAGCAACAATGATAGTACACTTCTCTGAGAATAAGGTAAGTTTCAAGGTGGATACTGATTCAATGAAGTCTTCTGCTTCTAACGAGTGGGAAGCGTTTGGAGAAGAGTATGCTAAAGATCTCATCGCTAAAATGGAATTTGATGCGGAATATAAATTGAATGGAAATAAATTAACCTGGACAATGGATGGCGAGCAGTCAGAGTATACATTGAAAAAAGAAAATAAAAATATCCTATTGACTCCTACAAACAAGGATAAAGATTTACTAACACTCAAACCTTATACTAAGAAGAAACAAGCAAAAAAGGCAATCACTAAGAAAACGAAAGAAACTAGCTCATCCTCTTCGGAATCAAAAGAAAGTTCTTCAAGTTCAGAAGAAAAGCAAATTTCGATAAATGATTTCGTGGGTGGTTGGGGTGTCTCAAATTCAGGAGAACTATTCTTTTTAAATCCTGATAACACCATCACGATTTCGAATAACGTAACAATACCAATCTTTGATATTAAGTTTGCTTCTATATCAGATGGTGCTATTAAAATGACTTATACGTTAAATAATGATTTAAAAGAAATTATAAAAAATGCTGATGGAACTGTGATAGTTGACGGACAATTCTATCAGTATCTTGGTAATTTAACTATGGATCAATTTCTTGCGCAAAAAGAATCTAAAAACGTGACTGTCCCCCCCGCAACAGAAGCCAACTCTCCAGAAGAAGTTGAACCTGATGCATCTAAAGATAACACTGTTGCATCAGAAGGTGTAGATTATGAATTTCAGAAAAAAAAATCGGCTATTACTGATTATTTTAATCAACAAAAAGCAGCTATAATAGCAAAAAAAGAAGCACAAATTGCAACTTGGAAATCTAATGGTGAAGTTGATTGGAGCAATGAAAAAATTAATGATTTAATGGATGATTATATATATGATTTAGGCTACGAATCTGAATTCAGCAGTCAAGTATCATACTACCCCATTGAAAAAATTAAAGCTGAAATTGACAGACGATTCCAATTTGCATACGATCATAAGATTCAAAAATAATTTTTTTATATTATTTGGAAGGATTGATGCATAAGCCATCAAAATATTCTAGTGACAGAATTTCAAGAGCCCACAGGATTAGATAAAAGTGCTTTTGATTTTAAAAATCATTTAATTTCTATTCATACGTCGCACAACTACAAACGAAGCATAGCTGTTACTCAAATCAAGATAATTGAATTAGTTAGACTTGTCGATTTACCTAAAAATTTAGAAGTAATACTGATTAATTTGCTAATTTGGAACAAGGAAAAGAGTTGTCTCTATTAACAAGAAAAAAATTTCTTTTTCTGAATGACTAAGTTAATCCCGTGACTAACAAAATCCTTAATAAATTTCTTGCTAAAACATATGAAAAAGCGAATATTCTTAGAATCATATCGCACGCTCTAGGGCCCGTAAAAACAGACTTACTTGTGCCTTTCTTACTGCGACATCATCTAGACTAAACAACCTGTTGATAGTGATCCATCAGTTACATTGAATTATTATAGCTCTTTAAATGATACAATTAGAGAGAAAAATAGACGTTTGCAAAACTCATTTCTCAAAAAAATGAATTAAATGCTTAGGTACATTTTGGGCGCAAAATAAAAAAACTGACTAATCAAGGTTTCGAAAACCTTGATTAGTCAGTCTTTAAGAAATGCCAGCTGTAGGAATCGAACCTACGACCTACGCGTTACGAGTGCGTTGCTCTACCAACTGAGCTAAGCTGGCAATATAGGAAAATTATAGTCCTTTTTGATCTTGGTGTAAAGAGAAAAACAGTTAAATTTGTGCTTAATTTTTCCTTTTCAGAAATTTTCAGTGATTTGTGCTATAATAGAGATAGTTAAGAAAGGAAGTTTTAAAGAATGTCTAATTTTAGTAACTTTAATCGTCCTGTCGTTCCTTCATCTGAAGGGGATTTATTCACTGTTGATACTCAGGTCACTTTCTTGATTCATGGTCAGCGTCAAACAGGTGTTATAACCAAACAACTAAGTAACTCTGCGGTAGTTGAAATCGATGCACATTCAAGTAATACTGATTTAATGGTGAAAAGTAACGGTGTTATCGTCATCAATTACAAAAAAATGCAGAAACTTAGTGAGTGATTCTTTCTTATTTATACACTCTTATTATTTTGTTTAATTGGCTCTTTGTCAAATAGGACTGATAAGCAAGATTAATTAAAAATCAGAATGGAGGAGTGACTCTTTCATTCTGATTTTTTTGTTATGTTACCTTAATTAAACCGTTGATCAGAAAAATTCGTATTTT
>NZ_JBTXLT010000020.1:0-38732 GCF_054871725.1 Enterococcus sp. LJL99 | reverse complement strand
ACACCCAGTGTGGTGGCGATAGCGAGAAGGATACACCTGTTCCCATGCCGAACACAGAAGTTAAGCTTCTTAGCGCCGATTGTAGTGAAGGGTTTCCCTTTGTGAGAGTAGGACGTCGCCACGCTAAGTGTTATTCCGGCATAGCTCAGTTGGTAGTAGCGCATGACTGTTAATCATGATGTCGTAGGTTCGAGTCCTACTGCCGGAGTTCCTGATATAAGGATTAATGAGTAAAGTCTATGCTTCTTTTAGCTCTGGAGAGTTGTCCGAGAGGCCGAAGGAGCATGATTGGAAATCATGTAGGCGGTGAACACTGTCTCAAGGGTTCGAATCCCTTACTCTCCGTTTCATTATATTGGCCCGTTGGTCAAGCGGTTAAGACACCGCCCTTTCACGGCGGTAACACGGGTTCGATTCCCGTACGGGTCATTTGTTTTATATTATCTGGAGGTTTAGCTCAGCTGGGAGAGCACCTGCCTTACAAGCAGGGGGTCAGCGGTTCGATCCCGTTAACCTCCATAGTGGTTCCGTAGTTCAGTTGGTTAGAATGCCTGCCTGTCACGCAGGAGGTCGCGGGTTCGAGTCCCGTCGGGACCGCCATTATAATATTATAAAACAAAGTACTTATTGGCGTGGTAGCTCAGTTGGTAGAGCAACGGATTGAAGCTCCGTGTGTCGGCAGTTCGATTCTGTCTCACGCCATTATGGAGGAATAGCGAAGTGGCTAAACGCGACGGACTGTAAATCCGTTCCTTAGGGTTCAGTGGTTCGAATCCACTTTCCTCCATTTAGGGGCATAGTTTAAAGGTAGAACAGCGGTCTCCAAAACCGTTAGTGTGGGTTCAATTCCTGCTGCCCCTGCCATTATTTTAAATAATGGCGATCGTGGTGAAGTGGTTAACACAGCGGATTGTGATTCCGCCATTCGTGGGTTCGATTCCCATCGGTCGCCCCTTTAATCATGATGTTTTTATAGCTTTATGGCGATTGTGGTGAAGTGGTTAACACAGCGGATTGTGATTCCGCCATTCGTGGGTTCGATTCCCATCAGTCGCCCTTTTACAAAATTTTGGGGTATAGCCAAGCGGTAAGGCAACAGGTTTTGATCCTGTCATGCGTTGGTTCGAATCCAGCTACCCCAGTTATATTTTTATATAATATGTTAATATGGCGGTATAGCCAAGTGGTAAGGCAGAGGTCTGCAAAACCTTCATCACCGGTTCAAATCCGGTTACCGCCTTGCATATTTATTTTATTAAGCCGGCGTGGCGGAATTGGCAGACGCGCTGGACTCAAAATCCAGTGCCCGCGAGGGCGTGCCGGTTCGACCCCGGCCGCCGGTATTTATTGGTATAGCAACGTTTCCGAGAGGTTCGTTCAGCTATACCAATTTTTGTTTTTTGCATTTTTTTAAATCGGGTATGCCAAAAGTATGCCATTTTTTGGTAACTTTACTTTTTGATACTAGAATTAAATAACAAAGAATTAGTAAAAGCTATCTAATCGGCTAGCAGTATCTAACTGCTTACTTGGATATAAATGTCCATATAAGTCATAGATGGTTGTAATTGAAGCATGACCAATTCGTTCTTTTATCATATACGGATCTTCATTATTATTGATAAGAAGTGCAACATGAGAATGTCTGAAATCATGAATTCGTATTTTTTCAATTGAAGGATCTCTTCGTAGAACAGCTTCATATTTTTTCGAACATGGTCTTTTGTTAAAAGTTCAGAACCTCGTTGAAAAACTTGAATTTTATCCCAATCTTTTACCAACATTTGTTCTTCCAATAAGATCATTTGTTGGTTTCTCCATTTCCTCAAATCTTTTATCAATTTTGAATTCACTACAATTCGTCTTTTTCCAGCTGTGGTTTTCGGTTCATTATAAATACAATGGCCTTTAAGTTTAACTAAGGTCTTATTTACATTTATTTCAGAACGGTTAAAATCAATATCCTCCCAAGTTATTCCTAGCAATTCTCCAGAACGCATCCCAGTAAAAAATGAGACTGAAAAAAATAGTAGAAAATTTAGTTCATCCGCATAAAACAAGTGTTTGAAATTCATGAACTCTTGAACTGTCTAAAACTTCATCTTTTTTGCTTCCGTTTTTAACTTTCTAAGATGAGTACATGGGTTATCTTTGATGCATCCTTTTCTTAATGCTATATCTAGTATTTTTTTGAGTAGAATCAAGATCTTATTGATACTATTATTCATTAGCTCTTTTTTAAGTAGAGATTCACGAAATTCATCAATATGCTCATATGTTAATTGAACAACGATAGAATTTTCAAAATAGCTCTTGATATGTCTATAGTAGTTATATTCTTGTGTTTGAATATAACTGGCTTTCCTTTGATTTCTACTATCTTCTTTCTTCATCAACTCATAGAATGGATCAATGCGAATATAATTGAAATCAGGCTCATCATTAAGAATATAGATATTAATCTTTTTTTCTTCTTCCTTAGCTTCTTTTTTAGTTGCAAACGCCTTTCTGACAATTCACTTTCTTTTTCCAGTAATTACATTAGGGCCAGCAAAAATGTCTATCATCCGATTTTTTTATCCT
Organism: Enterococcus sp. LJL99; assembly: GCF_054871725.1. Classification (NCBI taxonomy): domain Bacteria; kingdom Bacillati; phylum Bacillota; class Bacilli; order Lactobacillales; family Enterococcaceae; genus Enterococcus; species Enterococcus sp. LJL99. The sequence continues at coordinate 36,149 of NZ_JBTXLT010000020.1, read as the reverse complement.
TTGATTTTCTAACTGTCACATCAATCATCCTTTCGATAAGGCTTTTGACATGAGTCAAATAATTGAATTTCTTTGTTTACATAATACTATATGGGTTTTAGAAAGTTTATTTAAACTGGAAATTAAATACTACTAACACAATTTCTTCAAAAGTTAGGAAAGTATAGAGTCTAATACAGTGTAAAGTTTGATGAATCTTGTAATTTCTTAGGTTACTTAGTTACTAATTGATATATTCTAGAAACATATATTTTTAGCTATGGCATTATATTGACAAGTAAAATTTAAAAGTTTAAAATACAGTTGAATAAACGCTCAACTGAGGAGTGAGAATATGAGTAATCAAGAAGTGATATGTGATTGTGAAGTAATACATGAAGAGGTTGTAGCTAAAGTAAAACAAGCGATACCAAATAAGCAAAAAATTGTTGACTTAGCTAGTTTGTACAAGGTGTTTTCTGATAAAACTAGACTAGAGATACTATATGCTTTACATGAGAATGAAATGTGTGTCTGTGATTTGGCTGTTCTATTAGATATGACTAAATCTGCAATTTCTCACCAATTAAAAACACTAAGACTTGCTAATCTGGTAAAGAATAGACGAGAAGGTAAGATTGTGTATTATTCACTTGCTGAGCGTCATATGTATGAAATATTTGAACAAAGTTTCAAGCATATTGCAGAATCAAGTTGGAGGTAATGATATGAAAAGGGAATATGTATTGGAGGGATTGACTTGTGTAAATTGTGCAGGGAAAATCGAGTCTGATGTAAAGAAAATGAATGGTATCACCAATGTAACACTTAACTTAATGAATACAACTTTAACATTTGACAAGAAAGATGACAGTGGACTTGATAAAGAGATTGAAAAGATAGTTCATAAATATGAGCCAGAAGTTGGCGTGTTTTCTAAAAAGGATTATAAACAAAAAATAACCAATATTTCAAGCTTTAAAGACAATAAGATTTTTCTTCAATTAGTGATTGGAGCAATTATTTTTGTAATTGCTTTAGCTGCTAATACACAGGATGGTATTAACGATTGGATAAAGTTAGGCATTTTCTTAATCAGTTATGGCATATTAGGTGGAAATGTTTTACTAAAAGCAGTTCGCAATATTTTTAAAGGACAAGTATTTGATGAAAATTTTTTAATGAGTATTGCTACAATTGGGGCGTTTATTATTGGTGAAACAGCGGAAGCAGTTGCAGTTATGCTGTTTTATCAAATTGGTGAATTATTTCAAGACATTGCAGTTAAACGTTCTAAAAAATCAATTACAGATTTAATGGATATTCGTCCCGATTATGCAAACTTGAAAGTTGGAAATGACATCAAAAAAGTGAATCCTGAAACAATAAGGATTGGTGAGGTCATTGTTGTTAAAGCTGGTGAAAAAGTTTCTCTTGATGGAATTGTCATTGATGGTGAATCCATGTTAGAAACAAAAGCATTGACTGGTGAATCAGTTCCCCGAAAAGCAGAAGCTGGGGATAATGTATTATCTGGCTGCATAAATCAAAGTGGTGTACTAACGATTAAAGTTACAAAAACATTTGGTGAATCAACAGTGACAAAAATTATTGATCTTGTTGAAAATGCAAGCAGTAAAAAAGCATCAACGGAAAATTTTATCACAAAATTTTCTAGATATTACACTCCAGTTATCGTGATTGTAGCAACATTACTATCAATCATTCCTCCTCTATTCTTTGGCGGAGAATGGTCTGACTGGGTAAATAGAGGCTTAATCTTCCTTGTAATCTCATGTCCGTGCGCATTAGTCGTTTCAATTCCATTAGGCTTTTTTGGTGGAATTGGTGGTGCGTCTAAAAATGGTGTATTGATTAAAGGAAGTAACTATCTTGAAGCCTTGAACAATGTGGATACAATTGTTTTTGATAAAACAGGAACATTGACTGAAGGTGTATTTGAAGTATCCTCAATAAATACAAGTAATAGGTTTACAGAAGAACAACTAGTAGAGTATGCAGCAAAAGCAGAAGCACTATCTAATCATCCAATCGCTGTGTCAATTAAGAATGCTTATGGTAAAGAGATTGGACACAATGAGCTCGATTCCTACAAAGAAATTGCGGGGTATGGAATTAGTGTAAAGATTGAAGAAAAGCCTGTGCTTGCAGGAAACGAAAAATTGATGAAAAAATATAATGTTAAGTATACCCAAAATAATGAAATAGGAACAGTTGTTTATATTGCCGTTGATTATGTGTTTGCTGGTTCAATTGTGATTTCTGATAAAATCAAGCATGATAGCTTTGAAGCGATTCAATCACTTAAGAGTAAAGGCGTTCATAAGACAGTGATGCTAACAGGTGATAATAATGTAATTGCTGAAAACATTGCAAAAGAATTGTCACTAGATGAAGTTTATTCAGAGCTACTTCCAACAGATAAAGTAGATATTTTAGAAAAATTAGAAGTTGAAGAAGTAGGGAAAGGAAAATTGGCTTTTGTTGGTGATGGGATTAATGACGCTCCTGTACTAGCAAGAGCGGATATAGGCATTGCTATGGGTGGTTTAGGTTCAGATGCTGCCATTGAAGCAGCGGATATTGTATTAATGACTGATGAGCCATCAAAAATAACAAGAGCTATTGACATTGCAGGATTTACAAAGAAGGTAGTTTGGCAAAATATTATTTTTGCTTTAGGAATTAAAGCGGTATTCTTAATTCTTGGAGCATTAGGGATTGCAACTATGTGGGAAGCTGTGTTTGCAGATGTCGGTGTTTCTGTGCTAGCAATTTTAAATGCTACACGTGTTATAAGATATAAATAAGGATAATATTGTTAAAAGTAAAGAACACTTTTGTTTTGTTTCTTAAAAACAAACAAACGGCATAAATCAATCAGAATCTCGACAATTTCCTAACCATCATTCATTGCAAAGAACGCAATAACTGCTGGTTCGTCCAAGTGCTCAATTCTAAACAATTGTTTTATGATCTGATAAATGGTGGTGCAAAAACAGCTACTACACTGCGCTTCGATCACAACAATTTCTAAGAACTAAAGCTCTAAGAATTGAAGGTTTCGGAAGTAAGTCGAAATAGTTGTAAAACACGGAGAATGAAAGGAGTTGCTGTAGCACAATACCTACTCGGTTCTCGGAGCTAACTGCTTTTGAGGTGCACTCCAAAAGTTGTACGTAAATCAACAAACTGATTGGCTGGTATGAATTCGGTATTTAACCAGACTCATACCAGTCAATTTTTCTTTAATTCGATGATGATTATAATAATTAATATAGGTTTTGACAGCTTCTTTGAAAAAGACATAAAAATTTGAGTGTGTAAGTTATTTTAATAAAAAATTCAATTAACAACCTTACATATATTTATGGAAAGAATTTTAGTTATAGAAAGAATGTTGGAGAATCGAAGTATTTTCAAAACAAGAATTTTTACTTTTTTTGTTTAGCTGTTGTTTACATAGATTCAATTAGAGAATTGAGCGGATGACAGAAAAGAAACTTTAGCCGAACTATTAAAATATTTAATGAGTAGGAATTTTGAGAGTAGCTATTATCGTAGTTACTTTTTTTGTGTTTTTTTCAAAGAACCAGTTGTCTTTAATAGTCAGAAGCAATTGTTCCTTAAAAATTGAATACTTTTATGAAGCTCGCCATAAAAAGGCGGGATGTAAAGGTTTAGAAACTCATTCATTAAGCTATATTATCTGAAACGTGTAATAAGGAATTAAAATTTTTTATTTATGATAAAAATTTCCCAGCAAAGTTATATCTGGTTAGTTATGAATCATATTATTCGAGTGAAGAAGAAAATGTGTTGGTGTCATTATATAGTGTAGAAATTACAACTATAATGAATCAAGTTCAAACGACAATAAATTCAACCTATCGAATCAATTTGAAGAAGATTAATGGAAATTGGTTAATTGATTATGTGTAATTTTTTTGGAATAAAACTAATTTACTACTCTTACTACTTTTTCATAAAAAATCCTGGGTTTAGTGTATGCTATTGACAACTAATGTGATGCACTATATAATCATAAATAAATATTAGTGATACACTATAAGGGGGATGGATTATGAAAACTTACATATTAGATTTTGAAGATGGTAGTAAAGAACAAGCTGGATTATTAGGCGGTAAGGGAGCAAATCTTGCAGAAATGACTAAGTTAGGTTTACCAGTTCCAACAGGATTTACGATAACAACGGAAGCCTGTTTGAATTATTTAGAAGAAAAAACTGGTCTGTCTAATAAACTAAAAGAAGAGATTCAAAAACATGTAGAAACTATGGAGCAAAGAACCAATAAGAAGATAGGCGGGATTGAAAATCCATTACTAGTCTCTGTTCGTAGTGGAGCTAAATTTTCAATGCCAGGAATGATGGATACTATTTTAAATTTGGGACTCAATGATGAAACGGTTGTTGCTTTGGCAGAAAAAAGTCAAAATACTTGTTTTGCGTATGATTGCTATCGGCGTTTATTACAAATGTTTGGTGATGTAGTCTGTGGTATTGATAAAGAGCGCTTCGAAGAGCAACTATCTTATTACAAAGCACAAAGAAACTATCAACTAGATCAAGATATGAATGCTGACGATTGGCAATCGATTGTAAAAATCTACAAGGATATATTTCTTGAAATCACTCATAGACCATTTCCACAAGCACCATTAGAACAACTATACCAATCAATCGAAGCTGTTTTTCGTTCATGGAATAATCGTAGAGCAATGACTTATAGAAAATTACACAATATTCCAGATGATCTAGGAACTGCAGTAAATATCCAAGCCATGGTTTTCGGTAATTTTGGGAATTCAAGTGGAACAGGGGTAGCTTTTACTCGCAATCCAGTTACAGGTGAAAAAGAGATGTTTGGAGAATTTCTGTTAAATGCGCAAGGGGAGGATGTAGTAGCTGGAGTTAGAACACCAGAACCAATAGCGGATCTATCTAAGCGAATGCCTAAAGTCTACCATCAATTCTTAACAGTCGGTGACTTGTTAGAAAAACATTATAGAGATATGCAAGATATAGAATTTACGATTGAAGATGAACAGTTATTTTTATTACAAACAAGAAATGGAAAAAGAACGGCAAAAGCAGGATTTAAAATTTGTACTCAATTAGTAGAAGAAGGGGTTATTTCGAAAAAAGAAGCGATTCAAAGAATAACACCCACGATGATTGATCAATTACTCCATCCTGTATTTGATGAAGAAGAACTAGTTAGCGCAAAAGTTTATGCGAAAGGCTTACCTGCCAGTCCAGGAGCTGCAAGTGGAAACATTTATTTTTCAGCAGAAGAAGCAAAAAAAGCAAGCGAATCTGGCGAAAAGGTTATTCTTATCCGCCAAGAAACATCACCTGAAGATATTGAAGGAATGGTGGTCAGTGAAGCAATTGTTACTTCAAGAGGTGGGATGACTTCTCATGCTGCAGTAGTTGCAAGAGGAATGGGCGTTTGTTGTGTTGTAGGGTGTGAAGAGCTGGAAGTAGATGAATTTATGCAAGAAATGGTGTTTAACGGTCGTAAATTAAAACAGGGAGATTCAATATCCGTGAATGGTGCTACAGGGATTATTTATGAAGGAACAATCTCCAGTAAAGAAGGAGATAATCAGGTCTTGCTCGAAAAGATCCTTCAATGGGCATCTGAGGAAATGGCATTTGGTGTACGAGCAAACGCAGAAACACCTAAGGATATTGAAACGGCACTAAAATATGGGGCGCAAGGAATTGGTTTATCTCGAACAGAGCATATGTTCTTTGGTGAAAAGCGAATTTTTCATATGCGTAAAATGATTTTGGCAGAAAAAAAAGCAGATCGTTTAAAATCATTATTACAGCTAAAAGAATATCAAAAAGCTGATTTTCGACAAATATTTACATTATTAAAAGGAAAACCTTGCACAATTCGTTTACTTGACCCACCTTTGCATGAATTTTTACCGCAAACTGAAAACGAGATCCGTTTGCTAGCCGATGAAATGAACTGTTCTGTAAATGAAATCAATCATAGAATTGCAGAGTTACACGAACAGAATCCTATGTTGGGGCATCGTGGATGTCGTTTAGCGATTACCATGCCAGAAATTTATGAAATGCAAGTAACCGCAATTTTTGAGACGGTTCTTGAATTAACTAAGGAAACCGGTACTGAAATAGTACCAGAAATTATGATTCCTTTGATCAGTTCGCATGAAGAGATGCAGTGGTTGAGAGAAAAATTGAAGAAGTGTATTGATGAATTATTATCAAAAGAGAAACGACAATTAGATTATAAAATTGGTACAATGCTTGAAATTCCACGAGCATGTTTAACCGCAGATAAAATTGCCGAATATGCTGATTTCTTTAGTTTTGGCACCAATGACTTAACGCAATTGACTTATGGCTTTTCAAGAGACGATTCAGGTAAATTTGTTGATGCTTATTTAGAGAAAAAATTATTGAAACAAGATCCTTTTCAACATCTTGATGAAGAGGGGGTAGGTGCATTGATGAAAATTGCTATTGAAAAAGTAAGAAGATTCGATAAAAAGTCAAAGATTGGTATTTGTGGTGAAGTTGGTGGGGACCCACAATCAATTGAATTCTTAAAAAGTTTAGGTATTGATTATATCTCTTGTTCCCCATACCGAGTACCAGCAGCCATATTAACAATTGCAAAAGATGGTGAAGAAAAATAATATGAGTTCTAATAAAAGACGTTTATTTTAAAAGGTAAAGAATAGCTCATTGATCTTTTTTCATTTACATTGGAAGAAGCTTAATGGGCTTAGTATTTTTAAACCAATAAAATTATAGAATTCCTTGATTGGAACTACGGAATAATCTTTGTTATAAAATTTCAAAAAAATCTGGACTTAATTTCATTTATTGAAGTATGTTATTTTTATACAGTTATTGATTTGGAATTATAAAATAGAAAGCTTCATGAAAAATTATTAATAAAAATTCTTTTGTTTAATTTTTAAAATGGAATAATAAGAAAATAATACATAAAAGTAACAATAACTGTAATCAGAATCAACTATTTTTTTCTCAAAGAATTGCAGAAACAGAGCAATATTTTACTCATAAGCACCTACTTTAGTATGATACTCTTTTTGAAAGAGCTTTCTAGATACTGCGATTGACGTTCTCAAATCGTTAGTTAATTATTTCACGATAAAAGGAAGCTCTTTAATTTTCTTGGAAGAAGGGTTACTATTGAAAGCAGCAGTTGTGTCAAAAAATAAAGTCGTTGATGTTATTGAAAGAGAATTAAGAGCATTAAAACCAAATGAAGCATTATTGAAAATGGAATGTTGTGGTGTATGTCATACTGACTTACATGTAAAAGATGGCGATTTTGGTGATGCTTCTGGAATTACGCTTGGTCATGAAGGGATAGGCCGAGTAATCGCTGTTGGAGCAGAAGTGACCTCTTTATCAATTGGAGATCGTGCGAGTGTAGCATGGCTTTATGAAAGTTGCGGGAGTTGCGAGTATTGCATTAATGGCAATGAGTCTTTATGTCGCTCAGTAAAAAATGCTGGTTTTTCAGTGGACGGTGGAATGGCAGAAGAATGTATTGTTGTAGCTGACTATGCTGTAAAAGTTCCATATGATTTAGGATCAGCAGAAGCTAGTAGCATTACTTGTGCAGGTGTTACGACGTATAAAGCAGTAAAAGTTTCTGAAATCAAACCAGGTCAATGGATTGCGATTTATGGTTTAGGTGGTTTAGGAAATTTAGCGTTACAGTACGCAAAAAAAGTTTTTAATGCAAAAGTTATCGGAATAGATATCAATGATAAACAATTAGCATTTGCTAAAGAACATGGTGCAGATATTGTAATTAATCCGGCAAAAGAAGATGCTGCGAAAAAGATTCAAGAATTAACTGGTGGTGCTTATGCAGCGGTCGTTACGGCTGTATCAAAAGCTGCTTTTAATTCTGCTGTCGATTGTGTCCGTGCTGGCGGAACGATTGTAGCGGTAGGATTACCATCTGAAAGTATGGATTTAAGTATTCCACGTCTAGTATTAGATGGGATAAAAATCGTTGGTTCTTTGGTAGGCACACGGACTGATTTAGCAGAAGCATTTCAATTTGCAGCAGAGGGGAAAGTTGTTCCTAAAGTAGTAATGCGTGAATTAGATGAAATCAATGAGATATTTGAGGAAATGTTATCTGGGAAAATTAATGGTCGAATGGTAATTGATTTTTCTAAAAAATAATTTTTAGTTTGAGGAGGTGAAAATATGTGTAATATGCTGATTGTTGATAAGCTGGGAAATCCTGCAGTGGATCAAATGATCCATTTTATTAATAAACACTTTCCCAACGTGATTTTACTTCCTATTACTCAAACAAAAAAAGAAGTACACAAGCTTTGTACTAATCAAAAAATTGAAATTGCGATTATCAATGTGGATGTTGAAGAAGATTGTTTTGAAATACATAAAGAGCTATTACTTTCTAATCCAAATACGAAATCTATCTTATATTCTAATTCTGAGAGTTTTTCAATAGCTCAAAAAGCGTTAAGGTATGGATTAATCGATTACTTAGTTGAACCAATTAATACGGATTTTATTTATGCTTTAGATCGTGCGATTCAATCAATTAATCAAATTTCTTTATTAAATATTGAAAAGAATGGGGACTCTTCACCATCGCTAAATTTGAAACATCAAATTCTGCGTTATATTCATGAAAACTATAATGAACACTTAACTTTGGACACGTTAGCAAATTCTTTACATCTAAGTAAATACTATACTAGTCGACTGATTAAAAATACTTTGGGGATGACTTTCTCCATGTACTTATTGATTTATCGTTTAGAGGTAGCAAAGAAGGAGCTTTCAACAAGCGATTTGTCAATAAATGAAATTTCTAGTAAGGTTGGCTTTAACGATCCTAATTATTTTAGTAAACAATTTAAAAAGATTACTTCATATACCCCAATCCAATATCGAAATACTTATAAGGGGATTGCGACAATAATAGATTCAAGAGTACAAATTTAACCTTATGGTAAATATGAATTTAAGAAAAAAGCTCTATTCAAGAAAGTGACATCTTGAATAGAGCTTTTTCTATAGGACAGTTACTAATTTTCTAGTTGATTTTTTCTTTTTTTTTATAGAATTTTAGTAGCCACAGATTAAAATAAAAGAAAAAAAACAGTTATAATTTTATATACTGAGGTTTGTAAGTATAGAGGAGCTGTCGATTGGCTAATAATCAATTGTGGAAAATTAGAACGATGTATTATCGAATCACGAAGTACATCTGGGTTGTTTATTTCAGTCCTATAAGGAGAAAGATCCAATGTTAGAATTATCAGTGCAACAAGAAAGAGCGATTCACATTTCAAGATTTTGTTATAAAAATTTACTTGAAGAATATGTTCCTACTTTAAGAAATATTTTGAATGAGAAAGATCAAAAAATAGAAATCAAAAAATTTAGTATTCGATTAAAATCTATAGAGGCTATTGCCAAAAAATGTATAGCAAAAAAATTAACTTTTGATACAGAAAAAATTCTACAAGAAATTGAAGATGGTGCGGGAATTCGAATTATATGCTCCTACGTTGAAGAAACGAATGAAGTAATTGATCGTTTAAAAGTTTATTTTAAGTCGTTGACTTTCGAAGAAAAAAGATATGAGCAACATCACATCGAAAGTTGCGCCCATCACTCTGATTTTATTGTGAAAGTTCCTATTTCTTTTTTAGGCAAATTAAAAATTGTTCCACTAGAAATTCAACTTTGTTCTTGTGGCGTAGCATAAGACAATAGAGTAATTTTAGAATCTATTTAAATTATACATAAGAAAATAAAGCATTCACAAAAACTGATAGTCTTGTTTTTGTGAATGCTTGAAAAAATTTTGATGATAGAGCGAGAAGAGATTAGAAGTAACTTATAACACAGTTTCTTTATTTAAGATAATCGATTCTAACCAATGATTTAATTCCATTTCTACTCTAAAATCGCCAAGATTAGGCGCATTTTTTTCTTGTTTTCTAGCTTCATAAAGTATTTTGAGTGCTAGTTCTTGCTGCCGATTGATAAAATATTCATAGCAAGCTTTGATTCTTGCATTTCCAGCTAAAGGCTGTTTTAAGCCAACTTGAGTCATTTTATCTTGCCAAAGTTCGAGAATGCGATTGTCTGTCACATTAGTTAAACATAAATAAAACAGTAATTCTTTTTTTAATTCTATTTGATAAATTGATACTAAACTTGTTTTTTTCTGCCATAAATGATTCAATATTTTACCAACATCTTCCCAGTCTTTATTTTCCAAATATAATCCTAAAAGCAAGAATTTTTGATAGTCATTAAAATAAGTTGTTTTTTTATCGATTGGAACTAAACAGAAATATTCTTTTGGAAGATCTAAATAAGTTTTCCCACTAGTTAGTTGATAATTTACTTCAAACTGAAGGTAAAGTAAATATTGTTGATTTTCACTACTTGAAGCTATTTTTAAGCTCATACCATCATTAAAGCCAAATGGAATCAGATTTGTTAGGAAAATAAAAATACCAATTAACACGAAAAGAGCGGCAAATGGTGAACGAGATAAGAAAAAGACTCCGACAATCAAGCTGAAAATTAAATTCATTAGTACACCGCCAAGTAAGTATAAACGAAATGGAAATTTTCCTTTTTGATAGTTAGGAGGAGCCATTAAACATTGTCCCAATGTACCTGGAACTTTTAATCGTTTAAAAGAAATGCTTCCTTTATTTTCCCAAACCCACATAAATGAAAAAACACGAAAACTTACCATTTTATAACCAGTTAATTTTCCAAAAACTCCATGTCCTGCTTCGTGAATAATGATATGAAAAATATAAAAAAATATCGCTGAGATAATTAATAGCAAAAAATCATAAAAATCAAAATTATCAAAAGTAATATATTGCCCTAAGAAAAAACCGATTATTCCTCCAATCAAAGCTGAGATTAGAAGAACGCCTAAAAATTTAATTGTTTTTTTCAATATATACCGCCCCTAAACAGTTGATGCTCTTATTTTACAACAATAATTGTAGATGTTCTATCTCATTATTTGGTAAAAATATTATTGACAAAATAAATAGAGTATTATATGATTTTCGTGACCGGTTTGGTTTTTTTAGTCATAAAAATTCAAGGAGGCATACAAGATTGGCAAGAGGATTTTCGGCAGAGGAAAAGGTTTTGATTAAGGAACAGCTGCAACAAGAGTTCATTAAGGAATTAAAAGTACGCACGATTCAACAGGTTAGAATCGATGATTTAGTAAAAAAAGTAGGGATTGCCAAAGGGTCGTTTTATCTCTTTTATCCTTCTAAAGAATTGCTTTTTGTTGATGTTGCTCAGAGAGTTCAGCGCGAATTAGTAGCCGAGGTATTAAATATCCTGACTATTCATAAAGAGTTGAATAAAAAAGAACAACTAAAAATAATGGTAAAACAAATTTTTGTTTTATTAACTGAATCTTTTCCATGGTTAACGAAATTAGAATCGGTAGAGTATGAAAAAAGTATTCGTAAACTGCCTAAAGAAGCGCGCCAGTCATTGTTAAGGGATGATATTTTGGATTTTGAAAGAGTATTAAAGAAAATGGAATTGAAAGTAACTATCCCGCTTCGAGAGTTTATAACGATGATTCAGATTATTGTTTTGTCGAATACAATGAGTTCAGTCTATATGGATTATGACAGTACAATTACTAAAATGATTAGTGTGATTATAGATCAATTTATCGAAGAAAAATAATCTCGCTTATCAAAGCGAGCGCTTGATTTTGAATGTGAGCACAATTTTTGTGAATTGGAATGGAACCAAAAATAATTGTTTGTTTCTGTTCCAAATTTTTAAAGGAATTTTTATGACTAAAAAAACCATTAGGGTCATATAGTTTTTTGGAGGGGGAAGAAAAATGAATATGATAGAAGTTAGAAATGTTGTTAAAGAATATCAAACGGGACAGCAAGAAATCAGAGCGTTGGATGATGTTTCATTTAATGTAAAACGAGGAGAATTTACAGTTATTTTAGGACCAAGTGGATCGGGAAAAAGTACCTTGCTAAATATTTTAGGCGGAATGGATCAACTAACCAGTGGAGAAGTTCGAATCGAGAATAAAGAAATCAGTCATTTAAATGAAGCGCAATTAACCGAATATCGACGAAGTAAAATTGGTTTTGTCTTTCAATTTTATAATTTAATACCAACATTAACTGCCTATGAAAATGTTGAAATTGTTCAAAATATCGGTAAAAATTCTTTTACAGCAGATGAAATGTTAACAGCAGTTGGTTTAGAAAATCGTAAAAAAAATTTTCCCGAAGGATTATCTGGAGGTGAATTACAACGAGTTTCAATTGCAAGAGCATTATGCAAAAATCCTGCATTAGTTCTCTGTGATGAACCGACAGGCGCGTTAGACACAAAAACGGGTCAACGAATTTTCTTATTATTACAAAAAATGGCTCATCAGTATCAAAAGACGGTTGTTGTGGTAACACATAATGCAGCCATCGCACCAGCTGCTGACAAAGTGATTCGAATTCATGATGGCAAAATTCAAGAAGTGGTTGAAAATCGTGAGCCGCTTTCAATGGACAAGGTGGTGTGGTAAATGAAAGTTTTGACAATTAAAATGCTGCGTGACCTACGAAAAATGAAAGGAGAGTTTATTTCAATTTTTTTCTTGACCTTAATCGGCATGCTTCTTTTTACAGGCTTTATTAGTGGTTGGAAAACGATGGAGAAAACTGGCAATAAGTGGTCGGAAGAAAAAAATATGGCAGATGCTTGGGTCAATGGTGATCAGATATCAGATGAGTTGATTAACCAACTAGAGAGCAAATCAGCAATTCTAATGGTTGAAAAACAAACGCTAGGACTAGTTTCTATCGGAAAAAAAAATAGCGATCAAGTTCTACAAGCAGTGGTGACTGATCAGATGGATTGCTCAAAATTACAAGCTGTTTCTGGTGAATCGTTCACTAAAGAAAAAGCTGGTGTTTGGTTAGATAAGTATTATGCGGAAGCTAATGGCTTTAAGACGAAAGACGACATTACTCTTTGGTATGAGGATCAAAAAATTGAAACGGTTGTTTTGGGAACGATTATTGCTCCTGATTTTATTTCATATAAAGGAGCGAATAATGATTTAGTTATCAATCATCAAAAAAATGGCTATGTTTATTCGAATAGTCAAACAATGCCGCTTTTTCAAACGCTTGGAACGAATCATTTATTGTTAAAATTAAAATCAACTAATGATCCTGAAGAAAGTCGTGAAATAGTTGAATATCAATTGGGAGAACATTTTGTTGGCTATCGAATAAGGGAAACAAACCCTAATGTGGCTCTTTATTTTCAAAAAGTATCGATGATGAAAAAGTTAGCGATTTTATTTTCTGGTGTCATCCTGATTTTGGTTTTGTTGACCATTTTAACGACGATTCAACGATTAGTGAAGCAACAGCAGACGATTATTGCGACTTTGAAGGCATTAGGATTACGAAATCGCATGATTTTGCTTCATTACAGTAGTTATGGTTTTTTCATTAGTTTATTAGGATCAGTTGCAGGTTTAGTGATTGCTCCGTATACGTTTACGCCTTTTCTTCTAGAAGTGCAAGAAAAACAATTTATGTTGGGGGAATGGCAGAATGAATTTCCTACAATCATTTATTTGGTAGGGCTATTGATTGTTTTTTTAAGCACTTTGACTGCTTATTTGGCTAGCCGGAAAAGTGTACGAGCGTTACCCGCAATCATGATGCGCGCTTCTTCAGAAAATCATGAAGCTACTCAACAAGCAAGTTTTACTACGTTATTGTTTAATCACTTTTCTTTTGCATGGAAATGGGTTTTACGTGATGGTTTTAGAAACAAGAAAAAGGTGATTGTCGCTGCTTTTGCAGTTTTTGGAAGTATTCTATTAATGATTATTAGCTTTGGCATACAGTATTCAGTAACTCAATCTAATGAAACTTTATTTGGCAAGGAATTTGATTATCGTTATTCTGTTCAATTGACGAATCAAGCAACTGCTGAACAAAAAGAAGCGATTTGGCACGTGACACATGAAGAGGGCCAGTGGCAAGAAACAAAGCAAGGACAATTAAAAACAGCTGTAAGTAATGAAAACATATTGATTAATATTATTGATCCAGGGATTTATCTACATCTTCAAGATAATAATGGGGAAACAATCAGACTAGATGAAGAGGAAATTGTTTTAAGCCACTTTTTAGCTGAAAAATGGCAAATCGCGATTGGCGACACGGTTGGGTTTAAACCAATCGGTACTTCAAGCTACAAAATGGCTGTTGTAACAAATATTGCTTATGTCAGTGCTCCTCAAGGAATCTTTATCAGCAGCAGAAATTGGCAAGCGTTCAATTATCCCTTTTCACCAACTACGTTAATGGTCGGCAGTTCTATTTCACAAAAAAAATTACTAGATCAGTCAGGAGTTAGTAAAGTCACTTCTTTGAACAAACAAAGGGAAGATGCAGAAGAGGCTGTGCAAAGTTTACAAAAAATTATTATTTTTTATGGAATTTTTGCAGCGATACTAAGTATGATTGTTTTGTATAATTTAGGCGTTTTAAATTTTACGGAACGTTATCGAGAGTATGCAACCTTACGTGTGCTAGGTTTTAGAAAAAGAGAAATTCGAGGAATTATTTTAAGAGATCAAGGGTTATCTTTTGTGATTGGTGGATTGATTAGCTTATTTTTAGTTCAACCAGTTTTAAAATTATTTTGCCAAGTAGCTAGCACTGAAGATTTAGAGATTTTTCCAAAAATTGATGGGCTTAGAATTATTCTGTCTTTTGGTTCAATCTTAATTTGTGCCTTACTCGTTGGCGCTTATATTAGCCGAAAAGTTCAAAAAATCGAAATGACCGAAGCGCTGAAGAATGTTGAATAATCAATAAAAAAAAGGAGGGATCATTCGGAAAAAATTTCCAACGTAATTGTTCTCTATTTGCTTTACTTATTCATTTACTCATGTTATTATCAATTCATTAGTTGGGTGACTGACTAAATAAAACTAAATAGAACCCATCACAAAGGGGAGCTTTTGCTGAGATTGAGTCTAACTCTAAACCCTTGAACCTGTTCGTTAGTACGAGTGTAGGAATTGTGATGGAGTAAAATAGATAATTTACTCCTCCTTTGTGACTTGGTCGTTCTAAAGGAGGAGTTTTTTTTATGGAAAGAAGATCAGAATTAAAAGTTTGGATTGAAGGGACTGTGATTGCCGCCATGGCGATGGCACTTTCATTGATTCCAACCACAATTGGCAGTAGTTTTTCGATTTCATTGGGTATGATCCCAATCACGTTATTTGCTTTAAGAAGAGGTGCAAAAGCAGGTTTTTATTCAGCGTTTATTTGGGGCTTGATGCATTTTCCACTTTCGCAAGTGTACTATTTAACCCCACTACAAGTTGTGATTGAGTATGTGTTAGCCTTTGGTTTTGCAGGCTTTGCAGGAATGTATAGTAAGAAATTGAAAGAAGCGATTATTGGAAAAGAAAAAGGAAAATCAATCCGTATTATTTTTTACGCTTCATTTTTAGGGGCAGTTACTCGTTATTTTTGGCACTTTGTAGCTGGTGTCATTTTTTGGGGGAGCTTTGCTTTATGGGGAATGAGTCCGGTACTTTTTTCTTTTGTAATGAATGGTTTGACAGCAATCGCGACGGCAAGCGTTACAGCAGTTGCTTTATCAATCATTGTGGCTGTGAATCCTGCGCTATTTTTACCAGATAGTAACATCGCAATGGTGAAACAAAAAGAATAAACAGTAAAGAAAAACATACTGATATTGAGATTACTAAAAAAAAATCTTCCCTTTCATCATTTATACTATTTGATGTAAGGGTGGATTTTTTTATTGTAAGTTTGGAAAAAAAGAAACAAAAAGTTAAAGTACCTCGTTGAATCATTTCATTCTTCGGTTTTTTCCCTTATTTCTGTAGGAGTTACTGTTGCTCAAATAGTTAATTCGTTTGCAGGTCAACAGGAAATTCAAAAGGTTCTTGGTATTTTTTTTCCATGGCTGTTTTGATTAATCGTAAACCTAAGTTTTGATTTCTTGCCAAAATCGGTCCATGAAAATAAGAACCGAAAACATTTCTATACTGTACACCTTCCGTGCCATCTTCAGCATTATTTCCTTGTCCTTGGATTACTTTGCCAAGTGGACGTTCTCCATCACCCAAGAAAGTCCGACCATTATGATTTTCAAACCCATAGTATGTTTCATCAAATTCTTCATTATGAATAACGATATCACCGATATAGCGATTGTTTTTTTGACTAAGTGTATAATGATCCAAAGCACTGATTCCTTTAATTTTCTCACCTTTAGCGCCTGTATAATAATGACCTAAAAGTTGAAAGCCGCCACAGATAGCTAAAAAAACACCATCATTTTCAATATATTCAGTCAAGGGTTCTTTTTTAGTTTGAATATCTTCGGAAACAATTACTTGCTCGAAATCTTGTCCGCCGCCAAAAAAGACCAAATCATATTTTTTTGGATCAAATTCTTCGTGAATACTGACGATTTCTGAATGGAAGTCAATATCCATTTTTTCAGCAAGATATTTCAAAATCAATAGATTTCCATTGTCACCGTAAGTATTTAATAAATTTCCGTATAAATGACAAACCTTAAGTTCTTTAGGCACCATTCATTCCTCCTTGAATATATCCTTTCGTAGCTAATGATTTACGTAGTTGTAAAACGGCTGTATAGGTAGCTAGAATGTATACATGATCAGTGGGCAAATCTTTGATTGCTTCGACTACTTGATCCAAATCAGCAATTTCAGATAAATTTTCTTCAGGAATACCGGCAACTTTTAGTCGTAAGGCCATATCTTGATGACGATCGCCTCCTGCGATGACTTTAGGAATATTCATGGCAGCAAAGGCTTCGTGATCGCCATCCCAAATCCAACTCACATCGATTCCATCAGCATAATTGGCATTTAATAGAGAGACAAGCGAAAAGGAGTAAGGAGCCAAAGCCATCATATCAATAACTTGGTTAAGTCCTACTGGATTTTTGACTAGAACAAGCGTGCATTCTTTGTTACCGATTTTTATTGTTTCTTGACGCCCAAAAACTTTTTCATCGTAACCTAAGCCAGCTTTGATTTTTTTGGGATGCACACCGTAATGTTCAGCGACAGCTGTTGCTGCAAGGGCATTATAGACATTATACATACCACCCACTTCGATGCCATATTCAGAGCCATCAATTACAAAATCTGCAGAAGTATTATCCATTTGAATCATTTTCGTTAATTTCACGTCTAATTCAGGACGATGGAATCCACAATTAGGACAGTAATATTTCCCTAAGTTTGCGTAAGTAATCATTTTATAGTGTAGAATATGATGACATTTTGGACAAAGAACGCCATCTGTATTGTAATGCGCCATTTGCTCTTGATCTTCTAAATGATCAAAACCGTAATATTTTCTAGGATTTATAGTTTCTAATGAATTAAAGATTGGCGAATCCCCATTACAAAGAATTGGAGCAGTAGGTGATTGTGCTGCTCCTTCAACGATTAAGCGATAGGTTGTATAGATTTCACCATAGCGATCCATTTGATCTCGAAAAATATTGGTAAATAAGAATAATTGTGGTTTTACATATTTAGTAACTCGGCTTAAACTGGCTTCGTCTATTTCTAAAACAGCAAATTTCTTTTGATTTTTTTTCGTTTTCGCTGATAAAAAGGTAGAAACAATTCCTTGTTCCATGTTGGCACCTGTTGGATTAGTCAAAACGTGATCAAATTCTTGTTTTAAAATATTTACAGTTAACGCAGTTGTTAAGGTTTTACCATTTGTTCCTGTAACAACTACGATTTCATAGTCTTTTGCTAAAGTATCTAAAATTTTTGGATCGATTTTTAATGCTAATTTACCAGGATAGCTGCTGCCACCTTTGAAGAATGTTTGTAGTATCCATTGAGAAGATTTTCCAGCTGCAATGGCTAGTTGACTTCTAAAACCCATTTGTTACCCTCCCATTTTGTAAAAAATCGTTTAATAAAGAACGATAAACTCAACCTATCATACCATAATTGAAAAAAAAAATTAATTCCTTTTCCTTATTCTTAGTGTATTTTATAGCTTAACTAAAAATAGAACGGAAAATGTCATTCATTTTAATCGATTATTTTTGCAAATTTCTTTATTTGGCAGTAGTTGAACCATATTATTTTGAGTTGCTTGTTTTTTATTAAAAAATAAGATAACAGAATGAACGTATTGATTTTTGATTTGTAGAGAAAAAAAGGGTTAGTTCATTTACTAAAGAAAGTAAATGATAAAGAATTATAGACTGTCAATCATTTGAGTTAATGAGTAAAAATAGTAATCTATCTAGCAAACAAATTTACTTTATCAATTCAATAGACTAGTATTCTGCTATAAATTGTTTAGTCTTTCACTTGAAATAATTTGATAATAAAAAATATATTTATAGTAAATTGGTTTGTTATTTGAATTGATCGATTGTTATTTTTTCTGTTTCTATGACAAAAAATATTTTAGAACGTTGGTGAAATCATTGATAAATCTATGAAAAATAAAGACTTGAAAATATTTTTGCTTACTGGAAAATATTGTTTTGACGGTTAGAGATATGGTATAGTATAAATAAAAATTTTTAAGTCTAAGAAATTTTGAAATTTAATATGTGAAATTAATCACATTTTTTAAACTTAAAAGTAAATCAGTTATTTTTAGTATAAGAAGAAATGGTAGAGATTCCAATTAGACTTTTTGTACTTTAAAATATTTTTCAAAAAATGAAAGGATGGGTAATGATGGCATTAGTAAAAATAGTTTATGCAAGTATGACAGGAAATACAGAGGAAATTTCTGAGATTTTAGAAAGTGAATTTCAAGCAGCTGGCGTTGAAGTAGAAAGAGAAGAATGTTCTGAAGTGGATGTTGATTTTTTTGATGATGCAGATGCATGCGTAATTGCGACATACACATATGGCGAAGGCGATCTTCCTTTTGAATTTGAAGATTTTTTTGATGAATTAGAAGAAAAAGACTTTGCGGGAAAAGTCTTTGGTGTGGTTGGTTCAGGGGATCGTGATTATGGTGAGTTTTTCTGTAAATCAGCACATGACTTTGTAGCGGTTTTAGAAAAAACTGGCGCAAAAAAAGTTGTAGAAACAGTTGAAATTGAAAATAATGCCGAAGATGATGATGTAGAGGCTTTGAAAAAATTTGTAAAAGATTTAACTGCAAATATATAGAACAGAAACGGGACAAATAATATAAGGAAGGAAAAGAGAGCAGGCAAAAGTAAACATGAAAGAGAAATTTAGTAGTGACTATTGGATAGGGATTTTTCGATTTTAGCCTATTGAATGGATAAATCATTTTTGTCTCTCTCTTACTAGGTGATTCAATTTATGTACAAGATAACTAAAAGTAATCAATTGTCTGAAAATGAATTTGATTTTTTTATCGATGCACCTCGAATCGCAGCTAAAGCCCAGCCAGGACAATTTGTCATTTTGCGAATCAATGAAATTGGTGAACGAATTCCATTGACCATTGCAGATGTTGACCCTGAAGCAGGTACGATTCGACTTGTTTTTCAAGTAATTGGGAAAACAACAGCTGAACTTTCGCTGCTGAAGACTGGCGATGCTATTTTAGATTTAACGGGTCCTCTAGGAATGCCAACTGAAATCGAAAACTATGGGACTGTGATGATTGTTGGTGGTGGAGTCGGAATAGCAGCCATTTTACCAATCGTTAAGGGATTAAAAAAAGCAGGAAATCGTGTAATTACTATTTTAGGGGCAAAAACAGCTGATTTAGTGATTCTTCAAAAAGAATGTCAAGAATATTCTGACGAATTGATTATTACGACGGATGACGGCTCTCTGGGACAAAAAGGATTAGTGACCGAAGCGATGGAACAAGTAATTGCTAGCGAGAAAATCGATTATTGCTGGGCAATTGGACCTAGTATGATGATGAAGTTTTGTACGTTGACTGCTTCTAACTATGAGATACCGGTTTATGTATCTTTAAATCCAATTATGATTGACGGAACTGGTATGTGTGGCGGTTGTCGTGTGACTGTCGCTGATAGTATCAAGTTTGCTTGTGTTGATGGACCTGAATTTCTGGGAACCGAAGTCAATTGGGATGAGTTTATTAGTCGAATGAGTCAATATAAAACGGAAGAAGAGCTAAGTTTATCAGATTATCAAAAAGTGCAGGTGAATCAACATGGCTAGAAGAAGTAGAGAAAAAACGCCGATTACTGAACAAAGTCCAGCTGAACGTAAAACAAATTTTGATGAAGTTTGTTTAGGTTACACACTTGAAGAAGGTCAAGCAGAGGCTGCTCGTTGTTTACAATGTAAAAATGCGCCTTGCATTGCTAGTTGTCCGGTAATGATTAATATTCCAGGTTTTATTCAAGCTATTAAAGAAGAAAATATGCAAGAGGCTGCAGATGTTTTAGGAAAATATACGAATTTACCAGCAATTTGTGGTCGGGTTTGTCCTCAAGAAAAACAATGTGAGCAAGTTTGTAAATTAGGTCAAGCGAAAAATTTTGAGCCTGTAGCCATCGGTAAATTGGAACGTCTGGTAGCAGATTGGGCATTAGAAAATCAAGATTTTTCAAAGCTTTCTGAAAATGATCAACCGAAAATTGGTCGTGTCGCAGTAATCGGTTCAGGTCCATCTGGTTTAACCGTGGCAGGTGATTTAGCCAAAATGAATTATGAAGTTGTTGTATATGAAGCCCTGCATGATTCTGGCGGTGTATTAACTTATGGGATTCCAGAATTTAGATTACCAAAAAGAATCGTGAAAAAAGAAATCGCTAGTATCGAAGCCTTAGGTGTGAAAATTGAGACGAATATTGTTGTGGGTAAAACTATTACAATGGATGAAATTTTAGCCGATTTTGATGCTTGTTATATATCTGTTGGAGCTGGAGCCCCTAATTTTATGGGCATTCCTGGAACATCATTAAACGGTGTTTATTCTTCTAGTGAATATTTGACACGAATCAATTTAATGCATAGCTATGAGTTTCCAACTTATGATACACCCATCAAACAATCTAAAAATGTGGTCGTAATTGGTGGAGGGAACGTGGCGATGGATGCTGCTCGTTCTGCTAAAAGATTAGGTGCTGAAAATGTCAGTATTGTCTATCGTCGTTCATTAGAAGAATTACCTGCTCGAATCGAGGAATATCATCATTCCGTGGAAGAAGACATCAATTATTATTGGTTAACCAATCCAATTGAATATTTAGATGGTGGTACGGGGAATTTAGCTGGTGTGAAATGTATTGAAATGGAGCTTGGCGAACCAGATGAATCGGGTAGACGTCGTCCAGTGCCTGTTAAAGATAGTGAATTTGTAATCGAAGCTGATACGGTAATTGAAGCAATCGGTCAAGGCTCTAATAAAGTGTTGTTAGCTACTTTCCCAGAACTTAATTTGAATAAATGGGGCTATATTGATGCAGATGTGGAAACTGGGAAAACATCGATTCCAGGTGTTTTTGCTGGTGGAGATATTGTTACAGGTGCCGCAACAGTTATTTTGGCGATGGGCGCTGGAAAAGTTGCCGCAGTCGAAATTGATAAATATGTCCGAGAAAAAGCAGATCAGTCAGTCTTAGCAAAAGTTTGAGGATAAAGGGTGAATGAAATGAAAAAAATGAAGACAATGGATGGAAATACAGCAGCGGCGTATATTTCTTATGCGTTTACTGAAGTTGCAGCGATTTATCCAATCACACCGAGTTCAACAATGGCGGAATTGGTGGATGAATGGGCTGAAAATGGTTTAAAAAATATCTTTGGTCAAGAAGTTCAAGTTGTTGAAATGCAATCTGAAGCTGGCGCAGCGGGTGTTGTACATGGTTCGTTAAAAACAGGAGCCTTAACAACGACTTATACTGCTTCGCAAGGGTTATTATTGATGATTCCTAATATGTATAAAATAGCGGGAGAACTTTTGCCGACTGTTTTTCATGTTGCGGCTAGAGCAATTACGACGAGTGCTTTGAGTATCTTTGGAGATCATGGCGATGTCATGGCCGCTCGTCAAACTGGTTTTTGTATGTTAGCTGAGTCAAGTGTTCAAGAAGTGATGGATTTATCAGCAGTTGCTCATTTGGCAAGTCTTGAAGGAAGTTTGCCATTTGTTAATTTTTTTGACGGCTTTCGAACGAGTCATGAATTACAAAAGGTTGAGGTCATTGAGTATGATGACTTGAAACAAATGTTGGACCAAAAAGCAGTTGATCAATTTAAACGTAGAGGAATGAATCCAAATCATCCAACCGTTTCGGGAACGGCTCAGAATCCTGATATTCATTTTCAACAAAGAGAAACCGTTAATACCAATTACGAAGCCATCCCATTGATTGTGAAAAAATATATGAATCAAATCAATGCGCTACGTGGAACGTCTTATGATTTAACTGATTATTATGGTGTCGAAGATGCGACTGAAGTGATTGTTTTAATGGGTTCTGCTGCTCCAGTGGTAAAACAAACAGTGGACTATTTGAATCAACAAGGAAGAAAAGTTGGCGTAATCAATATTCATTTATATCGCCCATTCCCGACAGATAATTTATTAGCGAAATTACCTAAAACTGTGGAAAAAATCGCTGTTTTAGATCGTACGAAAGAAGCTGGATCAGATGGTGAGCCTTTACTATTAGATGTTCAAAGTGCCTTGTATCAGCATGAAAATCGTCCAATTGTGATTGGAGGTCGCTATGGTTTAGGCTCAAAAGATGTCACACCAAATCAGATTAAAGCCGTTTATGATCATTTATTATTACCAGTAGCGGACTTAAAACAACGGTTTACAATCGGAATTATTGATGATGTGACCTATCGTTCGTTACCACAACAGGAATTACTGGATTTAACACCTAATTCAACTTTCCAAGCAAAATTTTGGGGCTTTGGTTCAGATGGAACAGTTGGAGCGAACAAACAAGCAATTAAAATCATTGGGGATAATACTGATTTATATGCGCAAGCCTATTTCAGTTATGATTCTAAAAAATCAGGTGGTTTGACCGTTTCTCATTTACGTTTTGGTGAAGAACCAATTACTTCAACGTATTTAGTGGAACAAGCAGATTACATTGCTTGTCATAATGCATCTTACATCCATAATTATGATTTATTAAAAGGATTAAAAAAAGGTGGTACGTTCTTACTTAATACGATTTGGGATGAAGAAAAAGTCAATCGTTTATTACCAGCAAAATTGAAAAAATATATTGCTGAAAATGAGATTCAATTTTACATTATCAATGCGGTAGAACTAGCTCGTGAAGCTGGTTTGGGACGTCGAATCAATACTGTAATGTCGGCTGCTTTTTTTGAAGTAACAAATTTAATGACACGTGAAGAATACTTACCTTTACTGAAAGCAGAAGTTCAAAAAGCATACGGGAAAAAATCGCTGGAAATCGTTGAACGCAATCTTAAAGCGATTGATGGTACGTTTGCTTCATTACAAAAAGTTGAGGTTCCAAATGAGTGGAAGGAATTGACCATCGAAATCGATCAGAAAAATACTGATTTACCAAAATTTGTAACTGAAATTCTTCAACCGATGAATCGTCAAGAGGGAAATGACCTTACTGTGGGCGATTTAATTGAAAATGGAATGAAGACAGGTGAAATTCCGATGGGGACGACTGCTTATGAAAAGCGTGGTGTGGCATTAGAAGTCCCTGAATGGCAAATGGATCATTGTACGATGTGTAATGAATGTGCGTTTGTTTGTCCACATGCGGCTATTCGACCATTTTTGGCTGATGAAACTGAAATGGAAGCTGCTCCGTCTGGCTTTGTTGCGAGAGAAATGCGTGGCGCAGATGGTTTACTGTACCGAATCCAAGTCTCTTTAGAAGATTGTACGGGTTGTGGTCTATGTGTGAAAGCTTGTCCAGCGAAAGAAAAAGCATTGATAATGAAACCTTATGAAGAGCAGAAGGAACAAGCAATGAACTGGGCATTTGCAATGACTTTAAAACAAAAAGCGAATCCTGTTAAAAAATTGTCGGTAAAAGGTTCTCAATTTAACCAACCATTAATGGAATTTTCAGGTGCTTGCGAAGGTTGTGGTGAAACGCCCTATATCAAATTAATTACACAGCTATTTGGTGACCGTATGATGATGGCAAATGCAACAGGTTGTTCATCCATTTGGGGGGGCTCATCTCCAGTTACGCCATATACAACGAACGAAGAGGGACAAGGACCTGCTTGGAGTAATTCGTTGTTTGAAGATAATGCAGAATATGGCTACGGCATGTATGTAGCCAATAAAACCAAACGAGCAGCTTTAGCCAGTCAAATAACAGAGGCACTTGATAAAAAATTAGGTTCAGAGTCACTTCAAGCATTAATGGCAGACTGGTTGGAACACTATCAAGAAGGTGAAGGAACGCAACAACGTGCAGCTAAATTAAGTGCAGCATTAAGTGAAGAGGAAACTGTAAATCCACTGTTAGCAAAGATTTATCAGCAAAATGATTTGTTTGTGAAAACGAGCCAATGGATTATTGGTGGAGACGGTTGGGCTTATGATATTGGTTTCAGCGGAATCGATCATGTTTTAGCAAGTGGGGCAGATGTGAATATTTTTGTTATGGATAATGAAGTCTATGCGAATACTGGCGGACAAACGTCAAAAGCAACACCAGCTTCAGCCATTGCTAAATTCTCTGCAGGTGGAAAACAAACATCTAAAAAAGATTTAGGAATGATTGCGATGACCTACGGCAACGTGTATGTAGCTCAAATTGCTTTAGGAGCTAACTCAATGCAAACGATTAAAGCAATCGATGAAGCTGAACGCTATCTAGGACCATCGATTATTATTGCCTATGCACCATGTATCAATCACGGAGTCAAAGGCGGAATGAGTGAAACATTAGCATTAGCAAAAGAAGCAGTCACATCTGGTTACTGGCAACTTTACCGCTATAATCCATTACTTATTGAAAAAGGAAAAGATCCAATGGTCATTGATTATAAAAAAGCGGACTATTCAAAGATTCGAGATTTCTTAGAGAAACAAACACGTTTTTCTGCATTGCATACAATCAAAGAAGATCAAGAGCTAGTTGACACACTTTTAACAAAAACAAAATTAGATGCTGAGGAGCGTTCGCAAAATTACAGTAACTTAGTCAATAAAGATAAATAAATCGTTCCTTTTTATAATGAGACTGAAAAACGATTTTTCGTTTTTACAGTCTCATTATTTTTTAGTAGGAAAAAAATAAAAAGTTTATCAGAAATTTCAAAAAACGCTTCCAATGTGTTATTCTAACGGTGCGATAAATTTTTAAAATAAGAGGTCGAGGTAAAAGCAGAAAGTTTTGAGAACTGTATAGCTAGTGTGTGATAACAACCTATTTCATTTATAAATTGTCTATATAATGTTTTGATTCTTACTAATTGATACGCTTGAAGTAAACGCTAAAGTTGAAATAGGTGATTTTTTACGTTTGTGTCACCCTTATTTTAAAAAAATAGGAGGAGTAATATGTTTCATTGGAAAAAAATGAGTAAGGATAGTATTAAAAAAGAATTATTAGCGGGAACAACGTCTTTTTTTGCTATTTCATACATTATCATGGTAAATACAGTAATTTTAGCTGAAGCGGGAATGCCAAAGGAATTGACAATCTTTGGAACGATTTTTATTTCAATTATCGGCTCTATTTTGATGGGAATGATTGCAGATGCGCCTATTGTTTTAACCACAGGAATGGGTGTTAATTCTTTTTTCACGTATACATTAGTTTTATCTTTAGGTTTAACGTGGCAACAAGCATTAGCAGTAAGTTTTTGTGCGGGAGTCGTATACTTGGTCGTTGCGTATACAAAATTAAGTAAATTATTCGCAGAAGTGGTTCCTGAAACGCTAAAAATTGGTATCACGGTTGGAATTGGTTTTTTCTTAGTATTGATTGGTTTAGAAAAAGGTCATTTGATTTTACGAGGAGAGCATACCTTTACGCAATTAGCACCATTAAACAACGAGATGACTTTATTGACTTTATTTGCGCTTATTTTAACAGTTTTTTTATTTTTAAAAGGAATTCAGGGAAGTTTCTTTATTGGGATAGTTGTAGTGACGATTGTTGCTAATCTTTTTGGAATAGTGAACCCAACAGAACATTTTTCACTTGCAAGTTTAGCTAACTATTCTGACGTTTTTCTTAAATTAGATTTTAGTGCTTTTTTCTCTAAAAACTTTTTAATGGGTGTTTTTGCCTTATCTATGATTTTGATTTTTGAATCAATGGGAATTTTAAAAGGTTTAATGCCAGATGCAAGTGAAGAAAAATACTTACGAGCTTATCGGGTGACAGGGCTTATTACACTACTTTCAGGTCTTTTTGGGACTAGCCCGACGATTGCAGCAGCAGAGAGTGCAACGGGAATAGAGGAAGGTGGACATACAGGAATTACTTCAATAACTAGTGGGATTTGCTTTTTTATCGCATTACTAGCTTTGCTACTACTTACCTATATTCCAGATGCCGCTTTAGCTCCTGCGATTATTATTACTGGTTTCTTAATGATTGAGCAAATAAAGAACCTACATTTTGACGATTTTAGTGATTATTTCCCAGCTATTTTAATGATAGTTTTAATTCCATTTACGATGAATATTTCAGATGGAATGGCCTTTGGATTTGTAGCGTATCCTCTAACAAAATGGATTGCAGGAAAGAAAAATACACTTTCTTTTCCGATGTGGTTTGTTTCTGCTCTATTTCTAATGTATTTAATTGTGAATGTGTTGATTTAGTAATAAATATATACTTCAATGAAAAAGGAACTCTGAAAAATTAATTTTCTGAGCTCCTTTTTTAGTTTATTTGTATTAATTATTTAGACAGATGGTGCTTTTAAAGACCAAGCTGAGTATTGACTTCAGTTCTAATACGTTGTAATTCATCAGGTGTTACGCGTTGATAATAAATTTCGTCTTGCATAAAGCTTTCAGCAGCTAATTGTTCTGGCACAATATTAGTGAGTGCATTTCTATAATCAGCAGCAATTTTTTTCATTTGTCCAAAAGTAAAATCTGTGTTTAAAGAGTCACCTAAAATTGTTAACATTACTGAATAATTTGTAACTCCCTGAACGCTAAGTGCTTTATCCAAAATAGCTTCAATTAGCTGTCGTTGTCTTTCTTGACGACCAAAATCTCCTCTAGGATCTTCTTTTCTCATACGAGAGTATGCAAGAGCTTCCTCGCCATTAAGGTCTAATTTACCTACTTTAAAGGTATGGTTATCTTGGGTAAATTCCATGGTATTATCCACTGTTACTCCGCCCACTGCATCAACTAATTTCTCAAATCCGCCCATATCAATAGACACATAGTGATCAATTGGGACATCAAGAAATTTTTGTACAGTATCCATTGACATACCAGCACCGCCAAAGGCATAAGCATGATTCCATTTATCGCTTGTTCCGTACCCTACGATTTCAGCATAGATATCGCGTGGTAAACTGATTAAAGTTGTTTTACCTTCTTTAGGATTCACGGTCGCAAGGATCATTGTATCTGAACGTCCAACATCTTCACGATCGAATTCTCCCGTATCAATTCCTAATAATAAAACGCTAAATGGATCTTTATTGTTTAGGTCACTTTTATTTTCTGTTCTTGCAGGAGAAGTAAGTTTTCTTTCCACTGGCTCATATGTTTTCTCTGCAGTTCCTTTAATATCAAAATAAATCTTGGCGCCAACCCCAGCTACAGCAATCACAAGTATTAATAAAATACCAGCAACTACTAACGCTATTTTCTTGCCTCTACTCATTATTATTTCTCCTTACTTTTTGTTTTTAACTAGGCTATATCTGAACACTCTGCAATAATTTGAATTTTTAGTACTCTTTAGGATGTTCCAAAGTAAATAAAAAAAGTATGGCTAAAGTTTTCAGGTACAACTCAAATTAGATAGATAACTAGTTGATTTTTTTGTTCTTTTGTAACAATAAAAAAAGCTAAGTCAGATATGTATAGTTAATAGCTAATTTGCATAAATTTATTTTTTTCTTAAAGTTTGACTTATTTTTATATGAGTTATCTATAAATTTATTTTAACGTAAAACTTAGATAAAAACTAGATAATTGACGATGTTAATCGAATAAAAAAAACGAATAAACACATAATGTTAAATATTTATTTTTAAAAGAAAAAAAGAAGTGAATCAATGTAATCAAAAAATTCATTGATTCGTTTCTTTTTTTAGTTGAATAAATGGAATAAGTTGTTTTCTATCCAGGAAATGTCTAAAAAACGATTGTGAGGTTCTAGTTTTTCAGAAATTTACCTGAGAATACAGAAAATGAGGAGGACAAAAGTAAAAACCACTTTAGGCACAATCTTTTAATGATAATGAGTATCCGCTAAATGATGAAACTATTTGCAGCTATGGATTTCAGACACTTTCTAACCAATAATAATTTTTTCAGAAGGGAATTCATAACCAATATCTCTTGTTTCTTTTGGAATAAAAAGCAATAAAGTATAAAGCATTCCGATTCGTCCGATAAACATTAAAAGGGCAATCATTAGTTTCCCTCCTGTCGTCAAACTAGCAGTAATCCCTAAAGATAAACCAGTTGTTCCAAAAGCGGAGGCGACTTCAACAATAATAGCAATCAGTGGATGATCTTCTGTAGCTGTTAAAAAGAGGACCGCAAAGAAACACATGATTAACGAAAGTAAAAAGACAACTAAAGATTTTTTTACATCATCTTCATCGATTCTGCGACCAAAAACATTGATTTTTGCTTCGCTTTTTAAAAATGAGTACAGATATAGTCCGATGATAGCGATAGTCGTAGTTCGAACCCCCCCACCAACAGAGCTTGGACTACAACCAATAAACATTAAAACAGAGAAAACCATCAAGGTAGTAATTTGAAAGTCACCTATATTATTAATTTGTAAACCTGCATTTCTTGTCGACATGGAATAGAACATAGAAGTAACCCAGCGTTTTGTTTCGTTAACGCCAAGAAATAAGTGATCTTTCTCTAGTAAATAAATTAAAAGCGTTCCGCCTACAAATAAAATGACGAAAGCGAGAATTGCAAGTTTACTAAATAAAGAAAAACGAAAGGGCAGACCATGTTTCTTCCTTTTAAAAAATAGCCATTCACGAACTTCCATTAGCACTGGAAAACCGATTCCACCGATGAAAATCAAAAACATGATTGTAAATAAGAAGAGATAGTCGTTAGCAAATGGAATGATAGAGTCACCTGTTACATCAAAGCCAGAGTTTGTTACTGCTGAAATTGCTTGATAGAAGCCAAAGAAAATGGCTTTAGGCCAAGTTTTATAGTAACCACTGAAGTAAAAATAAATGGAAAAAAAGGCACCAAAAATGAATTGAAACCATAAAAGAATAGAAAAGGTAATTCGGATTAGACGAACAATCCCACTTAGACGAGGCTGATTCATATCTGTCATAATTAATTGCCGTTGTTTTAAGGTGATTCTGCGTTTAGATAAAATGATAAACGCGGTCGAAATCATCATGATTCCTAAACCACCAACTTGAAACAGAACCTCAAGTAAAATAATTCCTCGATCATTAAAAATAGAGTTAATATCGAAAGTAGTCAATCCTGTGACACTTACTGTGCTGATTGCCATAAAGAGCAAGTCAATAAATGGCACATGCGTATTTGGCTCTCTAAAAAAAGGTAAACAGAACAGCAAAAAAGAAATAATGGTCATGATTATGTAATAAGATACGATAATTTGAATGGATGAAAAATTTTTCGAAACAAAACGGCTACCTCTTCTTTGAGCAAGCCATAAAAAGCGTGTCGGTCTCATGCTATTCCTCCTGAATTTCGTTAGCTTAAGTATAGCAGAAATTGAAAAGTTTCGAAGTAAAATACGAACGAATTTTACTTTTGAAGGAGATAAAACTAGTTTTAGAACAAGAAAACAACTTTTTTAACTAGAATCCAGATTGATTATTTGCCGTAAACTTTATCGTAGAAGCGTCTATAATAGATAATTTTTTAATGAATTTAGCGTTTTTTTGCAAAAGAATCTGTGTTTTAAGAAATTCCTTTTTCAAAATACTGCTTTTTTAGAAAAAATATAGTAAAATACGAGAGGGACAAAACGAAAGGTGAAGACAATTAAATGGCACAATTATTTTTTAAATATGGCGCAATGAATAGTGGGAAAACAATTGAGATTTTAAAAGTTGCTCACAATTACGAAGAACAAAACAAACCAGTTGTTATTATGACTAGTGGACTAGATACAAGAGATGGTGTAGGTAATGTTTCTAGTAGAATTGGTTTACGTCGAGAAGCAAAACCGATTTTTGAGGAGACTGATGTCTATCAATACATTAAGGATTTACCAGCAAAACCTTATTGCGTATTAGTGGATGAATCGCAATTTTTGAGTAAACACCATGTGATAGATTTTGCCAGAGTTGTTGATGAGCTAGATATTCCAGTGATGGCTTTTGGTTTGAAAAATGATTTTCGTAATGAATTGTTCGAAGGATCAAAATATTTATTGTTGTATGCAGATAAGTTGGAAGAGTTAAAAACGATTTGCTGGTTTTGTCATAAAAAAGCAACGATGAATTTACATTATATAAATGGGAAACCTGTTTATGAGGGAGACCAGGTTCAGATTGGCGGAAATGAAGCGTATTATCCAGTTTGTCGTAAACACTATTTTAATCCACCAATTGAACAAGAATGAACTATTTTATAAAAAAGTTAGAATTAAACGGATAAGGAGTTAAACATATGTATGATCAGTTACAGTCGATTGAAGATCGATATGAAGAATTAGGCGAACTATTAAGTGATCCTGAAGTTGTTAGTGATACGAAAAGGTTCATGCAATTATCAAAAGAAGAGGCTAGTACACGAGAAACCGTTGAAGCCTACCGCCGCTATAAAAAAGTTGTTGAAGGTATCGAAGAAACGGAAGAACTACTAGGTGAGAATTTAGATGCTGATATGGCAGAAATGGCCAAAGAAGAATTATCTGATTTAAAAAAGGAAAAAGAAGTATTAGAAGAACGGATTAAGGTCCTACTTTTACCTAAAGATCCAAATGATGATAAAAATATCATTATGGAAATCCGTGGAGCTGCTGGTGGTGACGAAGCTGCTTTATTTGCGGGCGATTTATTTTCAATGTACCAACGTTATGCTGAAGCGCAAGGCTGGCGAACAGAGGTTTTGGAAGCCAATGTTACAGGAATCGGTGGATACAAAGAAGTAATTATGATGATTTCTGGAGAAAATGTTTTCTCTAAGCTTAAATATGAAAGTGGCGCTCATCGTGTCCAACGTGTACCATCAACAGAATCTCAAGGACGAATTCACACTTCAACGGCAACCGTTGTTGTTATGCCTGAAGCAGAAGAAGTAGAAATCGATATTGAAGATAAAGATATCCGGACAGATATTTATCACGCAAGTGGTGCGGGTGGACAGCACGTCAATAAGACAGCTTCGGCTGTTCGTTTAACCCATATTCCAACGGGTGTTGTTGTGGCGATGCAAGATGAACGTTCTCAATTGAAAAATCGTGATAAAGCGATGAAAGTATTACGTGCTAGAGTTTATGATATTATTCAACAAGAAGCACAAAGCGAATATGATGCTAACCGTAAATCTGCAATTGGTACAGGTGATCGTTCTGAGCGAATCCGTACGTATAATTTCCCGCAAAATCGTGTAACAGATCATCGAATTGGTTTAACGATTCAAAAATTAGATCAAATTTTAGCAGGTAAATTAGACGAGGTAATTGATGCATTGGTTTTATATGATCAAACTTCTAAGTTAGAAGAGTTACAAAATGGGTAATCGTTATTTTGAAGTCCTTGATTGGGCTTCTTCTTTTTTAGAAGGACAAGGAAAAGAAGGTTATAGTATTTTTTATGTTTTTTTAGAAAGGAAGGGTTGGAGTAAAACAGATTGGTTACTCCAAATGAAAAACGAAATGCCTGCGAACGAATACATTCAATTAAAAGAGGATTTACAACGATTAGTAGAGAATTATCCTCCCCAGTATATTTTAGGATCTGTTGATTTTTATGGTCATCGTTTTTTGGTGAATGAAGCGACATTGATTCCAAGACCAGAGACTGAAGAATTAGTGGATTTGTGTTTAGAAGAGAATGCCAATCAAAAATTGACGGTTGTTGATGTGGGAACGGGAACAGGAGCAATCGCTATTAGTTTAAAACTAGCACGTCCAAACTGGCGAGTTACAGCGATTGATATTTCTGAAGAAGCATTAGTTGTTGCCCAAAAGAATACGGAGGAGCTGCAGGCTGAGATTCAGCTGATTCATGGTAATGGCTTACAACCTATCGTAGATGGAACCATCGATATCCTGATTTCTAATCCGCCGTATATCGGTGAAAATGAATGGGAGCAAATGGATGAAAGTGTCCGAACTTTTGAACCTAAAACAGCTCTTTTTGCTGAGAATAATGGCTTAGCAATTTATGAACAACTAGCGAAAGATGCCAAGAATAGACTGAGTGATCAGGGGAAGATTTACTTAGAAATTGGGTATCAACAAGGATTGGCTGTTAAGCAAATTTTTTCAGAACAATTTCCGCAAGCGACAATCAATGTTTTAAAAGATTTATCAGGAAATGAACGAATGGTAATCGTTAAATTAATGGATGAAGCAAGCCAAAGTAAGTAGAGGAGTTTAAGTTATGGAAACAAAAATATTTTCCTCAAATGAAATCGAAACAGCTGCAGAATTATTGAAACAAGGGGAGTTAGTTGCCTTTCCAACCGAGACTGTTTACGGATTGGGCGCCGATGCGATGAATGAAACAGCTGTCAAAAAAGTTTACCAAGTTAAAGGACGTCCTAGTGATAATCCGTTGATTGTTCATGTTGATGGTGTTGAAATGCTAAAAAAATATGTCGATGACCTGTCTGAACAAGCACAAGAATTAATTAAGCACTTTTGGCCAGGTGCGTTGACTTTGATTTTTTCAGTTAAAGAAGGCACGTTTTCAAAAACAGTCACTGGAGGATTAAAAACAGTGGCCTTTAGAACGCCTGATAATCAAGCGACGATTACTTTAATAAAAAAAGCAGGAGCCCCCATTGTAGGACCTAGTGCAAATACCTCTGGAAAACCTAGTCCAACGTCGGCAGACCATGTTTATCATGATCTGCAAGGGAAAATTGCTGGAATTTTAAACGATGGAACTACCCAAATTGGAGTGGAATCAACGGTTTTAGATTTAACCTCTAGTGATGGTATTCCTGTAATTTTAAGACCTGGTGCTGTGACGAAAAAGGATTTAGAAGAATTGCTTGATGAAGTGAAGTACGATCCCCATCTTGCTAGTGAAAAAGAGCAACCAAAAGCTCCAGGTATGAAGTATAAACATTATGCACCAAATGTTCCTGTTTGGATTATTCCTGATGATGATCAACATTGGCAAGCTGCAGTCAAATGGGCAACAAAAGAAAATAAAAAAATTGGTTTGTATGCAGATGATGGGCGAGTAAATCAGTTAAATGAGCAAATAGCTGCCTCTTTTTCATATGGAGATAAGACAGTTGAAAGGGCAACGAAAGAACTATTTGCTGGTTTACGTTCTTTGGACGAAGAGCCGATTGATTTGATTTTTGCGCCAGCTTTCTTTGAAGAAAATTTGGGTGTTGCGTACATGAATCGATTAAAAAAAGCGGCAAATCAAAAAATATTTGAAATTTAGTCTCTTTTTTCCCTCTTTTCAATTTTTATGTGATACAATCTAAAAAAAGAATGAAATGAGGGATTTGTTACATGGATTATAAGACGTTTGATCCAGATTTATGGGAAGCAATTGCAAAAGAAAAAGATCGTCAAGAGAACAACCTAGAGTTGATTGCTTCAGAAAATGTTGTTTCTGAAGGTGTTATGGCGGCTCAAGGAAGTATTTTGACTAATAAATATGCTGAAGGATATCCAGGCAAACGCTACTATGGCGGGTGCGAATTTGTTGATATCGTTGAAGATTTAGCAATTAATCGAGCAAAAGAATTATTTGGGGCTAAATATGCTAATGTTCAGCCGCACTCAGGTTCACAAGCAAATACGGCTGCTTACCTTTCTTTGATTGAAGCTGGTGATACAGTCTTAGGGATGGACTTATCTGCTGGTGGCCATTTAACTCATGGTTCGCCTGTTAACTTTAGTGGAAAAACGTATAACTTTGTAAGTTATGGTGTAGATCCTTCGACCGAAGTGATTGACTATAATGTTGTTCGTATTTTAGCACGAGAACATAGACCAAAATTGATTGTAGCGGGAGCTAGTGCTTATTCTAGAACGATTGATTTCGAGAAATTCCGTGAAATCGCTGATGAAATCGATGCGAAATTAATGGTTGATATGGCTCACATTGCTGGTTTAGTGGCTGCGGGATTACACCCAAATCCAGTTCCTTATGCGGATATCACAACAACGACAACTCATAAAACATTACGTGGGCCTCGTGGTGGCTTAATTTTAACGAATAATGAAGAATTAGCTAAAAAAATTAATAGCAATATTTTCCCTGGTATTCAAGGAGGACCTTTAGAGCATGTGATTGCCGGTAAAGCAGTCGCACTAAAAGAAGCTTTAGCACCAGAGTTTAAAGAATATAGTGAACAAGTAATCGAAAATGCCAAAGCAATGACAAAAGTCTTCAATCAAGCGCCAGAAGCCCGTTTGATTAGTGGTGCTACGGATAATCATTTATTATTAATTGATGTAACTGGTTTTGGGTTAAATGGAAAAGAAGCGGAAGCAATTTTAGATACGGTAAATATTACGGTAAATAAAAATTCAATTCCATTTGAACAACTTAGTCCATTTAAAACAAGTGGAATTCGAATTGGGACACCAGCGATTACAACACGAGGATTTAAAGAAGAAGATGCTGTAGAAGTAGCTAAATTGATTGTCAAAGCATTAAAAGAAAATGACAATGAAGGCGCACTTTCAGAAGTAAAAGCTTCTGTTAAGGAATTAACTGAAAAATATCCGCTTTATAAATAAAAGTTTTGAGTGATTGACTAGTCAATCACTCATTTTTGTTTTACAATGATAAAGAATAAATTTTTTGAAGGAGACTGATTATGGGAAAATTTCAAGTTATTGATCATCCATTGATTCAACACAAATTAACAATCATTAGAGACAAGGATTGCGGGACAAAAGTATTTCGTGAAGTAGTTAACGAAATTGCTATGCTTATGGCTTATGAGGTATCACGTGATATGCCATTAGAGGATGTTGTAATCGAAACACCAATTTGTGAAACAACTCAAAAAACGTTATCTGGTAAAAAAGTAGCAATTGTTCCAATCCTACGTGCTGGTATTGGAATGGTAGATGGTATTTTGGAATTGATTCCTGCTGCGAAAGTTGGTCATATTGGTCTGTATCGTGACCATGATACACTAGAACCAGTTGAGTATTTTGTAAAAATGCCTGAAGATATTGATGCTCGTCAATTATTTGTTGTTGATCCAATGCTTGCAACTGGTGGTTCAGCTATTATGGCGATTGATGCATTAAAAGAACGTGGCGGTAGTAATATTAAATTTGTTTGTCTTGTAGCGGCGCCTGAAGGGGTTAAAGCATTACAGGAAGCACATCCAGATATCGATATTTACACAGCTGCACTAGATGAGTACCTAAATGATCTAGGTTATATTGTACCTGGATTAGGGGATGCTGGAGACCGTTTATTCGGAACAAAATAAAAAAGAACGCGTGGCAATTTAAATTGCTGCGCTCTTTTATTCTAATTAAACGGCTCTATAATTTATGGGACTGATGAATCAGAAATGATTCTTCAGCCCCATTTTTCATTTTAAGTATAAAAAAACATATCGTTCTCATGTATGATTAATTTACCACAAAAAAACAAACAGAGAGGACGATATGTCTATGTCAAATGATATCAAAAAAATGCTAAGAATTACAGATAAA
>NZ_JBTXLT010000019.1:0-44329 GCF_054871725.1 Enterococcus sp. LJL99 | reverse complement strand
AAACTCACCTTCTTTAAGAAACACAAACAAGGAATCACAAATGCGTTCTGTCATCCTTTTTCAAATGGCATTACAGAAGGACTAAACAACAAAATCAAGGGAATTAAAAGAGTGGCTTATGGGTATCTTAACTTCTATCATTTTCGTTCACGTATTTACATTATTCAAGGTCTTATTTTTTCACAAGAGTAAAGGAGGATATAGCCAACATCTTCGCAGCTACAAAGGCAAATCGGGAATTAGCAGCTGTTTTATAGGGTTAAGTACAGCTGGTTTGACTCGATTTAGGAATGGAATTGGCGCGGGTTTCGCCAAGTCGCTTCCGGCCAGCTGCTCTGATAATTGGCGAAATCTTCATATACTACTACAAAAGCTCAGAACAAAACCAGAAGGTCTCTGATTTTTATTCCAAGCTTTACGATTTTATTCAGTTGTTTATATCACCAACACAATTTGACATAGAACCTTATTTATATTACCTTAGTTTTGAACTAATACTAATCTGAATGTTCTTGCCCCTTTTTTATTCGGATAACTTTCTTCGTTCCAGCTATAGGCTTTACCTTTAGAATATCCAAAAAGAAGGTAAAAATTGGAATCCCCACTATTAATCCCCAAACACCGAAAAGATGTTCACTGACAAGTAAGATGACAAAGGTGTAAAAAATTGGCAAATCAGTTTTACTAGACATAAATTTAGGATTTAGAATATACGACTCAAATAAATGGACGACGATAATAATCAATAATACATAAATCACATCGTTAATCCCACCTTGCGAATAAGCTATAAAACAAAGGGGAATACAAGAAATGATTACCCCGGCAACTGGAATCAGGCTTAAAATGAAAATCATAATCGCTAAACTAGGTAATTGATGAAATCCGATAATAGCAAGAGCTAACGTTGTAATAACTGTATTAACTAAAGCAATGAAAAATTGAGCTTCCATAACAACTCCGAAAGTATTGACAAATTTATCGGCAAAATAATAAACATCTTTAAAATACCAATCAAAATCACTTTTCAAAAATAATTTAGAAAAAGAGGCCATTTGATTTTTTTCAATCATAAAAAAGAAACTTAAGATAAATGAAAAAACAAATGAAATACCAATGCCACCAATATCTTGAATGTAGCGTAGTACAATAGTCGCGCCATTTTGGATTTGGGAAATTAAATTAGTTTTATTTAAGTAAGAGTCAATCAACATCAGAATTTGGTTGTTTTGATCATTAGGATTTTGATAAAAATGCAATACAGAATTATACATTTGAACGGTTTGATTGATGAGAACAGGCACGTACTTCGTGATTGCAAAATAAACTAAAAAGACAATCAAGGCATAGGTAACTATCACGATTATTAATGAAGGAATCTTAAGGAATCGTTGAATATATTTAACTAAATGCAGCGATAGAAAAGTAAAAATAAATGTTAATAAGATAGTCGTAATCATTACTCTTGCAAGATAGAGAACGATAATAATTGAGAATAAAACGAAAAATCGCCTTAAACGTTCATTGTGAATAAATTTCTCATAAATACTCATGATAATAACTCCTTTATTATTGGATAACTAGTAGCTGGATAAGTGCTAGGGCGATTAGCATCATAGCAACTAACCCAGCTACCACTAGATGCCGTTTTTTGTACATCACGATAATAGCAATAAACTCTCTTAAAAATGCATTCGGTAGGAAATAGAAGGCAGTCTTTGCCCCAATACCATCTGCTTTTAAACCAGCTTTCCTAGCGAAAATTCCAGATCGGAAAAGATGGAAATTATTAGTAGTAAAAATTACTTTATAGTTTTTATTATCACTGCTGTTTTCAATAATTTCTTTTGAAAATAGCATATTTTCTAATGTATTTTTCGAATTTGCTTCAACTAAAATGTCTTCATCTGGAATTCCTTTTTCAAGTGCGTAATTTTTCATGGCCACACTTTCTGCCAAATGCTCATCATCTCCTTTACCGCCAGACATAACTAGTTTGAGTGGATGTAAGGTTGCACGTGATTGTGCTTTATAAAACTGAATTGCCTTGTCAATTCTTTTCCCTAATAACGGAGGAACAATTTTTCCATCAATCAAACCTGAGCCTAAAACAATAATAAAGTCTTGCTCATATTTAGGTTTATTAAATTGATAAATAACTGAAATAGTTAAGAAATTATAAAATACAACGAAAAAATAAAGCAACATCATTGGGATGAATAGAAACAGGGTACCAGCCCAATCAGGTAAAAATCTTGCATAAAAAGTACTGATAATTAAAAATATCGTTAAAGCGATTGCTAACAAAAGAGTTAGTAGATTTGCAAAAGAGTGCCCTTCTTTTCTTAATATTGTAAAGCCATTCCAGTATAGAAAGATAATCAGTGCATATAAACCAAAAAGTAATAATAGGATCAATAAAACAGCTAGTGCGCCTAAAATTCCTATTAATAGCCAATTTTGAACTCTGAAAACCAAAAAGGTTAGATAAACTCCACCACTAATCAAAAAAAGGTTAAAAAACAATCCATTGATTAAACGTCTTTTTTCTCTGCGATAGACGAAAAAAAATAACCCGAAAAATGCTAAAGGAATTAAAAAGTAATAAGTTCCTATTTGGAGCTCAAGTAATAGTAAATAAGCTACAAAATTCAAAAAGGTCCAAGCTAAATCGTAAAATTTCCAATCCTTTTGTCCCTTTTTTTCACGCCATTTTGGAATCGAAAATAAACCGACGATATAAATGATTGCCATTAAAACATTTAAATAGATATTCATACAA
Source organism: Enterococcus sp. LJL99 (assembly GCF_054871725.1). Classification (NCBI taxonomy): domain Bacteria; kingdom Bacillati; phylum Bacillota; class Bacilli; order Lactobacillales; family Enterococcaceae; genus Enterococcus; species Enterococcus sp. LJL99. Next base: position 41,547 of record NZ_JBTXLT010000019.1, on the reverse strand, counting down.
ACGCTCCTTAAAAACAGTTACTTAAAGTATAGCGAATATATAGGAAAAAAAATACTAAAAAGTACGATTTTTAACTTATTAAATGAAACAAAAGAGGAAATTAAGAAAAAAACGATAATGTCATGAAAGGTTACATGGTTTTTTTACTGAAAATTTTGATTGTTTTTTTTAGTATTTTAACTGTAAAGCGAAGATTGATTAGACTTTTTTATAAAAAAATGAGTGAAAAAAATTTTTTTAGTAAGATGACATCAAATCAATAAATTAATATTGAAAAGACTGTAATGGTCATTTGTTCGTGTTTTTAAGATGTTAGTTTGTTTGATAAGATAAGTATTGCATTTGGATTAAAAAAAAATGTGTAAACGTATTTGGAAACCTCATTTAGAAATCGCTTTATTCCAGAGTAATCGCTTTGTAGCAATGTTTTTTAAGAGTTTAATAAAAATATTATACTGACATATCCATGTAAGTTAATATGACCTATATCTTGTGACTACATATTTACATTTAATCGTTATCTAGGTATAATGACAGAAATATAAGGGTTTTTGCTTGTAGTTGAATGGTTAGATTGAGGAGGGAATGTTTTGACAAACAAAAAAGAAGAAACAAAAAAATATTTTGAATTGAATCATAAAAGATATCATTATTATGCTCTTGCTTCATTAGAATCTACAAACGAAAAATACATAAAAAGATTACCATTTAGTATTCGTGTTCTTTTGGAATCTTTATTGCGCCAAGTGAATCAAAATGGAATCACAGAAGCACATATCGAACAGCTTAAAAATTGGACACCAGCCCAAAAAAATGAAGGGGAAGTTCCGTTCAAACCTGCTCGGGTTATCTTGCAAGATTTTACGGGTGTTCCTGCGGTAGTCGATTTAGCTTCTTTAAGAAAGACATTAGCTGATTTGGGTGGGGATCCTACTAAAATTAATCCTGAAGTTCCAGTAGACTTAGTTGTAGATCATTCAGTACAAGTAGATGTCGCTGGTGTTAAACAAGCACTACAATTAAATATGAAGATGGAATTCCAACGCAATCAAGAACGTTATAAATTTCTTAGCTGGGCACAAAAAGTATTTGATAACTATCGTGTTGTACCGCCAGCGACGGGAATCATTCATCAAGTAAATATTGAATATCTTGCTCCAGTAGTTATTCAAAAGGAAATTGATCCTGAAAATGTACTCGTTTTCCCTGATACGGTTGTTGGAACAGATTCTCATACAACAATGGTTAATGCACTGGGTGTATTAGGCTGGGGTGTGGGAGGAATCGAGGCGGAAGCTAGCATGTTAGGAGAACCTTCTTATTTTCCGATTCCAGAAGTCGTTGGGGTTCGTTTAATAAATGAATTATCAAGCGGTGCGACGGCTACAGATTTAGCTTTAAAAGTTACCCAAGTATTAAGAGAACATAAAGTAGTAGGCAAGTTTGTAGAATTTTTTGGTTCAGGATTTTCAAGTCTTAGTTTAGCTGACCGAGCGACGGTAGCCAATATGGCGCCGGAATACGGTGCAACTTGTGGTTTTTTCCCGATAGATGAGGAGACAATTCGTTATTTACGTTTGACGGGTAGAGAAGAAGCGGCGGTTGAAGTTACTGAAAGCTATTTAAAAGAAAATCAATTGTTCTATGATTCGAAAAATGCCCCTGAACCAGAATATACAAATGTAATCGAGATTGATTTAAGTCAAATTGAAGCAAATTTAGCAGGGCCGAAACGTCCTCAAGACTTGATTCCTTTATCAAATATGAAAAAAGCTTTTGAAACTGCGGTGGATGAACCAGAAGGACATCAAGGCTTCGGTCTAACAAAAGAACAAAAAGTCGAAGTTGTTTCACTTGAATTAGATGGCGAAACTTACGAACTGAAGCCAGGAGCAGTTGCAATTGCTGCGATTACGTCTTGTACCAATACGTCAAATCCATTTGTAATGCTAAGTGCAGGTTTAATTGCTAAAAAAGCTTCTTTACTTGGTTTAAAAGTACCGAAATATGTAAAAACTTCATTAGCACCAGGTTCAAAAGTAGTAACGGCTTACTTGAAAAAATCTGGCTTACTTCCTTATTTAGAAAATCTAGGCTTTCATTTAGTAGGTTATGGCTGTACGACATGTATTGGGAATTCTGGTAATTTGAGACCTGAAATGGAAGAGTTGATTCAAAAAACAGATTTGTTAACTGCGGGTGTTTTAAGTGGAAACCGAAACTTTGAAGGTCGAATCCACCCGTTTGTTAAAGCTAATTACCTAGCTTCACCACCATTAGTTGTGCTATACGCATTAACTGGAACTGTTGATTTAGATGTTCTGAATGAGGCGATTGGTTTGTCAAACGAGGGGAACCCCGTCTTCTTCAAAGATTTATGGCCAACAAGAGCTGAAATCGAAGAATTGATTGCTAGTTGCGTGACACCAGAACTTTATCAAGCAGAATATGCACGTGTCTTTACAGATAATGAGGATTGGAATGCCATCGAAACATCTTCTGAACCACTTTACAATTGGGATGAAGAATCTACTTATATTGCGAATCCACCTTATTTCTTGGGAATGAGTAAAGAACGAACGGAAAGAAAACCACTCGAAAAATTGGCTGTTTTAGCAAAATTTGGTGATTCGGTAACAACAGATCATATTTCTCCAGCAGGAAATATTCAAAAAAATAGTCCAGCAGGGCAATATTTGACGGATCATGGCGTTTCTATTCGCGAGTTTAATTCTTATGGGGCTAGACGTGGTCACCATGAAGTAATGATGCGAGGAACATTGGCGAATATTCGGATTAAAAATCAATTAGTGCCAGGCGTTGAAGGTGGCTATACAATCTATGGGCCTGAAAAAGAGCAACTACCTATTTATGAAGCTGCAATGCGTTATCAAGCAGAAGGAACTAAATTAGTGATTTTAGCTGGTGATGATTACGGCATGGGATCTTCTAGAGACTGGGCAGCTAAAGGAGTACAGCTACTAGGTGTTGAAGCAGTTATTGCTAAAAGTTATGAACGGATTCATCGCTCGAATTTAGTAATGATGGGTGTTTTACCACTTCAATTTAAACCGGGAGAAGATGCGGATAGCTTAGGGCTTGATGGGACTGAACGTTTTGATATTGCTATTGACGAGTCAAAAGGGATTCTAGATACAGTGACGGTTGTAGCAACAAAATCAGACGGAGAGCAAGTTTCGTTTGATACAACGCTTCGTTTTGATTCGGCAGTGGATATTACATACTATCAACATGGTGGTATTTTGCCAATGGTTATTCGTAAAAAATTAGCGACTGACTAAGACTTAATTGAAGATTTTTTGATGAGTTTAGCGTTAAGAAAAAGAAGACGAAATTCTATTGAAATTTTATTGGAACAGTCAATTTAAGAGATATAAATTTTCGGGAAATGAATCATGAAGGGGGAAACAGTATGGAAATCCATAAAGGACTTGATGGCGTTATTGTGTCTGAAACCAAAATAAGTTCGATTGTTAATAATCAACTACTATTTGCAGGTTATAACATTGATAACTTAGTTGAAGAAAATATTCCTTTTGAAGAAGTTATCTATTTATTATGGCACTTACATTTACCCAACGAAGAAGAATTAAATGAATTTAAACAGGATTTATACAGCGATATGACTATCTCGGATACAATTATTACGTGTTTAAAAATTCAAACACGTGAAAATCTTCATCCGATGAGTGTCTTACGCTCGACCGTCTCGCTCTTAGGTGTTTTTGATTTATATGCCGAAGAAACAGATGAACAATCTACGTATCACCAAAGTATTGCGCTCCAAGCGAAGATGCCAACGATTATAGCAGCCTATGCACGTTTGAGAAAAGGGTTAGATCCGATTCCACCAAAAGTAGGTCTATCAATTGCTGCGAATTTTCTTTACATGGTCACTGGACAAGAAGCGGATGACATTTATGTAGATGCGATGAATAAAGCGCTAGTTTTACATGCGGATCATGATTTAAATGCTAGTACATTTACAGCGAGAGTTTGTGCTTCTACCTTATCTGATGTTTATTCATGTATTACGGCTGCGATTGGCTCCCTAAAAGGTCCATTACACGGAGGTGCAAACGAAAAAGTTTTTGATATGTTGACTGAAATAAATTCAGGTGATTTGACCGTAGAAGAATACTTAGATGGAAAACTAGATCGTAAAGAAAAAGTGATGGGTTTTGGCCATCGAGTGTATAAAACTGAAGATCCAAGAAAAAAACATTTAGAACAATTAGCAAAAGAACTGACGACGATTACCAATAAAGAGCAATGGTACTTTTTATCTGGGCAAGTAGAACGATATCTGAAAGAGAAAAAAGGCTTGATCCCTAATGTCGATTTCTATTCAGCGACGGTTTATCATTGTTTAGGGATTGATAGTGATTTATTTACGATGCTTTTTGCTATGAGTCGTGTGGCAGGCTGGATTGGTCATATCTATGAACAAAAAGAAGAAGATTGTTTGATTCGTCCTCGTTCCCATTATGTTGGACCAGAAAATATGATTTATGTAAAAAAAACAACCAATAGAAGTACTGGAGGGGCAGAAGCATGACCGTTGGCGAGAAAGTAAAATTTAGTGATGGAAAAATTCAACCAGTTGATTTTCCAATTATTCCTTATATTAAGGGAGATGGAATTGGACCAGAAATTTGGGAAGCAGCTTGTCATGTGTTTGATGCAGCTGTAAAGAAAGTTTATGGATCAACTAAAAAAGTAGTCTGGAAAGAAGTTTTAGCTGGTGAATATGCATTTAATCAAACGGGTGAGTGGTTGCCAAATGAAACAATGGAAGTGATTGACTCTCATTTGGTTGCAATCAAAGGTCCTTTAACAACTCCAATTGGTGGAGGATTTCGTTCGTTGAATGTAACGTTACGCCAAGAATTAGATTTATATATTTGTTACCGGCCAGTTCGTTATTTTGAAGGTGTACCTTCGCCGTTAAAACATCCTGAAGAAACGGATATGATGATATTTAGAGAAAATACGGAAGATATTTATGCGGGGATTGAGTTTTCTGCTGGAAGTACCGAAGCGAAAAAAATCATCGATTATTTAAAAGAAGAATTCGGCGTTGAAAAAATTCGCTTTCCAGAAACCTCTGCAATTGGTATTAAACCTGTTTCTAAAGAAGGAACCGAACGTCTGGTACGTGCTGCAATTGAGCATGCAATCGATAATAAACGGAAATCAGTAACCTTAGTTCATAAAGGAAATATTATGAAATTTACTGAAGGTGGCTTTAAAAAATGGGGCTATGAATTAGCTGAAAGAGAATTTGGAAGCAAAGTTTTTACTTGGGAACAATATCTGAAAATTAAAGATAGCGATGGAAAAGAGCAGGCGGATAAACAGTTAGCAGAAGCTGAGAAACAAGAGAAAGTAATTATCAAAGATCGAATTGCAGATATCTTTTTACAAGATATTTTGTTAAACCCTAGTAAATATGATGTTGTGGCTACCTTGAATTTGAATGGTGACTACATTTCTGACGCTTTAGCTGCTCAAGTTGGGGGTATTGGTATTGCTCCAGGAGCAAATTTGAATTTAGAAACAGGACATGCGATTTTTGAAGCAACACATGGAACAGCTCCAGAATTTGCTGGTCTAAATCAATTAAATCCATCTTCTATTATTTTATCTGGTGTTTTGATGTTTGATTATTTAGAATGGCACGAAGTCGGTCAAGTAATTGTAAAAAGCATTGAAAAAGCGATTAAAAATAAAACGGTGACTAAAGATTTTGCTGACTACATGGAAGGCGCAACTCAATTAAGTTGTTCTGGTTTTGGAGATGAACTTGTTTCCTTGATAGATTCAGAATAATACTATAGTTTAGCTTATGGATAATATAAAAAAAGGACTGTACAAAATTCGAAAGAGTGTAGTGACCCCAAAAAGTTAGACTTTTTATAGAGTGGATTGTCCACTCTATTTTTTACGCAGTTTTTTGATTGAATTCTCGAAATTCTACTGGACTTTTCCAGTTAAGTTTTTCTTTGATCCGGTGATGATTATAATAATAAATGTAGTTCTCAATCGCTTGTCTTAACTCATTCTGACTTTGATAGACTTTTCCATAATACAATTCTTGCTTTAGGATGCTGAAGAAATTCTCCATAGGAGAATTATCCAAACAGGTTGCTTTGCGAGACATACTTTGAAAGATACGATTGTCCTTTAGTTTTTGCACATAGTTATTCATTTGATAAGCCCAGCCTTGATCAGAGTGGAAGGTGCGACGATAAGGACAAGCATTTGTTTTAGATATCGCTTCTTCTAAACCAGCTAGGACTGTTTTACCGTTTGGCTGAGTAGAAAGGCTGTAGCTTAGAATCTCACTGTTATACATATCCATAAATGGATCTAAATATAGCTTTTTCTGACGAAGAATGCCTGCTTTATCTGCTTCAAAGTACTTAAATTCAGTGGTATCTGTAGTGATTTTTTGATAGGGGACAGAAGTGTTGAATCGTCGACGAATCAGATTTTCAGCTACCTTTCCAACTGTTCCCTTGTATGAATTGTACTTTCTAGATTTCTTATTAAAAGCATTGACTTGTAACTGTAACTTTTGAATTAATCGTTGCACTTTCTTTTTATTTACTTGAAATCCACGTCGTTTCAATTCTTGCGTCATTCTTCTATAGCCATAATGTTGATGCTCTTTACGAATCGCCTGAATTTCTTCTTCAATCATTTGTGTTGAATTTGTTCTGTCTAAACGTTTTTGCCAGTACATGTATGTGGCTTTTGGAAACCTTAGGGTTTCCAGAATATCTTTTAATCGAAAGTGTCCTCGGAGGCTATGAATGATTCGTGCGATTCTTTCATTTTTTGTTCGTCCTCTAAACGTAGCCTCCTCAATTCTTTTAAATAGGCATTCTCAATTTTTAACATTCTATTTTCTTTTTCTAGTTTCTCTAATTGAGAGTGTTTATTTGGGAATGGCTGAGTTTCATTGGGTTTCTTCTTAGGCATTGTGGGTGGACGTCCTTTCTGTTTAGAAAGTCCATCTATACCAAGCTTACGATACGTTCTAAGCCAATTAGCAATCAATGGTGGATTGTTCATTTTGAGAAGATTGGCTACTTCTTGATAGGACAACTCTGTAGTTAAATACAACTCTATCGCATCTAACTTAAATTGAACAGAGTAATTCTTATTTTTTCGACTACGAAGTAGTCCCTCTTCACCCAATTCTTTATAGGCATTAATCCATTTTCTTATTTGAGAATTATCTTTAAAACCATACTTTTTTGCGATAAATGGTGTACCTCCTTGACCAGATAAGTAGTCACGGACAACTTTAAGTTTAAATTCAAATGTGTGTTTTGCCATGCAAAAAAACCTCCAAAAGTTAGATTTTCAGGTCTAACTTTTGGGGGTCGGTACAGAGATTTGTACAGTCCTTTTTAATTAAGATTGTAATAAAAAACCTCTGACGAAAAATCGTCAGAGGTTGAATGAACGAAAGTTAATTACGCTTTGTTAACGTTAGTAGCTTGTGGTCCACGTTGTCCGTCTTCAACATCGAAAGTCACTGCTTGACCTTCTTCTAAAGTTTTGAATCCGTCGCCTTGGATAGCTGAGAAATGTACGAATACATCGTTACCGTTTTCTGCAGTGATAAATCCAAAACCTTTGTCTGAGTTAAACCATTTTACTGTACCTGTTTCCATAATAAAAATCCTCCTTGTGTATATACACATATTTTGCAATTACTTGAAAGGTGAAAATGTGGAAGATGTTTATTTGAAACAGCTACACATATATTACCGAACAAAAACTACATTTATAACTATAGCATATTTTCTTTGATTTGCCTAGTATTAACCAATACAAATTATAAAAAATTGTTAAGGATAAAAGATTATTTGTTATAAAAAATATATTTGTGTTATAGTATAAGAGTATTGAGCATTAAATATGAAAGTAATAGATTAGATTATATTGTAGAAATCTATTCCGAAGGCGCAACCTTGGAGTTGCATAGATTTGAAAGTAGGAAGGGTTCAGATTGTATAGATGAGAATAGTTTGATTTATACTAATAGATAGTTTTACTTGTTTTATAGCTAACAAAATATTTAATAACTTAATTAAAGAGCCATTCAAAAGATAATTTTTGAATGGCTCTTGTCCATTAGATGAGTTAATAGCGTAAAATAGCAACTAATGATTTTTCATCGGGGGCTAATTTTTGGTCAAGAACAAAAACCTTTCCACCTTTTTCAATTACAGTGTAAGCAATATTATTTAGTAATTTTCGACGATCAAACTCTTCAGAAGACATCAGGTCGGTTTCTTTAACTAAATTAGAGGTTGGAATGAAAAAGTGGGATAGACGGCCATCATTTGCAGCAGGGATAATGTCAATCAATTGATCAACAAATTTCTTATCAAGTAATTTGTTATAGCTTTTTGTTTCTATCTGTTCTAATTGCTCGTTTATTTTTTTTGCGCCATTTTCAATTTCAGTTAAAGTAGCTTGAGCAGGAGAGGCAGTAAAACTAGTGCTGCTATCAAAATAAGGGTTCTTAGCAATTTTTTTAAAGAATGTTTGGTTTTCACTTAAAGCATATAAACGAATAGGTAGTTTTTCGGGGTTTTCAAACTGTTCTTTGAAGTAGTTATCAATTGCTTGATAATAGTTGGTCCAATCAATTTCGACTTCTTCGTCTTTTGTATTGACACCATGATAAGCAATTCCTTCTTTAGAACCGCTATTAGAACCACTGCCACCTTGAGTTGTATAATTCAAACTGCTACTAGTTAGTTCATCGCCTAACGCCTTGACTAAAGTTGTCGGAGCGTTTTCAGGTAATGGTTTCGGAATAGCGTTTATGCCATCTACCTCATAAAGTTGCATAGAATCTCTGTTTAAAGCTAGTAAATAATAATGGTAATTAAATTGATTATTTTTGATGATACCTAATAAATAAGGACGATCTCCAACGTAATATTGGTCTTCAATAGGGACATGTAATCGTTTGATATACGTATCCGTTTCAGTTAAAATAATCGTCACACTTTTAGTCGCTCTACGCCAAAAACTTGCTGTATTTAATAATTCATCAATTTTTTCTTGGAAAGGAGCCCAAGCAAGATCGGGATATTTTTTTTCAAAGCGACTTTTCGCTGACTTTGCCATATTTTTTAGTGCAAGCACATCTTGGTTAATATCTTGATGGGCAATATGTGTTGTTAAGACAAAGGTGACGAAGGGACCATGGATATTTTCAGAGAACAGGATAGATAGAATATCTTTTTCTTGATTTGTCATAGTAAATCCTCCTAAATTCATTAATATCTTCTTTAGATTTAGTGTAGCACACACTAAAAAAACAAGAAAATGATATGATTTTAGAAGGACTTAAAAGATTATTAATGCTTTCTCATAAAAAGTTTACCATATACATATAAGCTGTTCATTTATTTTTTATTTAGATGCTGTATAATTATTTTATGCCAATTATCCCGAATTGGTTTTTCATACTTACTCCTACCAAGAGTAAATAACAACCTTCATTTCCACCACTTGCGACGGCTGTGGTGGTTTTTTATTGTCAAAATAAACTTTATAACGCTTCAATAAATCGATTTGTTCTAAGTAAACGATTTTCCAGATTTTCTCCAAGTCGAATCGCGGCTTTTTTTCCTTGGCTATAATATTTGTATCTGATAGTATCTGCATTCTTCTTGGCTGAAATAAAAGAGACGCCGAAGTGAGCCTGCATGGTTTGAACTAGGCGGACATAAAGGGCGCTTTCTGAGATTCCATAATGTGTAGAAAGTTGAGGTAGATTCCATCCTTCTTTTAGTAAACGAAATAAAACAACGTCAGGAATTAAAATAGCAGAAGCACCAATATTTGCTTGAAATTCGCAAATCATTTCGTTTTTAGAATAGCTGAGATTTTCTTCTGTATCAGTAAAGATTTGATTCTCCTCATCAATATGATATAAAAAATGAATCATTTCGTGACTAATGGTAAAATTTATCCTTTTTGCTGTCATGTTTTGGTTGTATCCAATGGTTGTTTCAGCACCATCTTGAACAATCATGCCAGAAATTCGATTTTTTGCAACTCCCTCAAAAGGAAATCCACGAATAGCAACGCCTTTTTCTTCAATACATTCCCAAACAACGGCAGAGTCATATTCTTTATAGCAAATATTTTTAGCGACCATAATGGCTGAAATATAATCATTTATTTGTTCAGAAAAATTAATATACTCCTCAATTTGTTCGTACATATACTAATCACGCCTTGTCATCTTGTTTTAAGTCACGTTCTCTTTCGATTTCAGATTTTCTAAAACGAAGAAAACGATCCACTTCATCTTTTAGTTCATTTACTTCATCTGAGGATAAACCATTAGTATCCATACGAAACATAATTTGAGTGGATAATTGTTCATCATTTTTTTCATTTGGATGTGAAGTCAAATTCCTTCCTAAAAGATAATCCGTTGAGACGTTAAAATAGTCAGCAACTTTTTGAATATTTTCAACTTTTGGAGAAGACTGATCCCAGCGACGAATTTGGCCGTTTGAAATTCCGACACTTCTTTCAATTTCAGCGAAAGTAATATTTTTCTTGTCTGCTAATTCCTTTATTCTCTGTGTTAGTCCCATTTTTTTCAACCTTTCATAAAAAAATAAGTAACTTAAAATAGTTTAAAAGTTATTTAAGTGTTGACAAATAGCTTTTAAGCTATTATCATTTAATTAATGATTCTTATTTCATACTTTTACTTTTTAAAAACGAATTAGTAACGAATTAATTATCATTTAGTAATGCTTTACTTTGGAAATTTGCTATTTTGTTAAGATTCAATCGTTTAATTTCTTTTAAGTATCTGATATTAAAGGAATTGAAGTTATTAATGATACCTTCATGATAGCGTAAAAGCTATTTGAAGTCAATTGCTGTTAGCGAATTTGCTCAAATAGAATGAATATAAAACACAACAATTTATTAGTTAGGAAAAAAGGAGTGAAAAAATGAATTTACTATTGATCGAATTTGATCGTAAGGCAACAAAAAAGAAAGCGCATCAACTGTTAAGTAATTATCGAACGCTGATCAGAATAGCTGCAGAAAGTGATATGTCTGAAATGGCATCAAATTATCTATTTGAAGTAGAAGAAGAAAAAGAAAATCTTGATTTTCTTGTCACTAAAACTGATGATATGAATCGCAGTCTATTAGCGAAATATGAAATTATAAAAATTCGAGAAGGGATTAATCGACTTGATGAGCATAGTCGCCAAATTATATATGATAAATATATAGATATAGATAGACCAACCAATATTTCGATTTTTATGAAATATCATATCAGTGAGAGTACATTTTATCGTGATTTGGAAAAAGCGACTATTTGCTTTGCAGAAGCGTATAACAATGGCGAATTAATAGTTGAAAAATAAAAATTGCTCATCATAAATATAGAATTAATTACATGAAACTAAAAAATGTTTTGAAAAATTCCGAAGTATAAATAATTTTGGACAGACCTTAGTTACCTTGTATAGAGGGTGGAACTAGCAACCTTGAGTTTTCTAAGCCGATTATTTTGAACTGTTATGCAATAGTAGATAGAAAATTGTTCATATTTAGTCTTAAATAAAGAATAACTGTACTAAAAAATGTCTTTTTCTGTTATACTTTTAAAAGAAGAAGTTGGTTCGATTTAAGCTGTTTAATTTAATAATAGGACAAAACTTAACAAGTAATACAGCAAGTCATTCATGAATACACTATAGTTATTATTGTTAGTTGTAAAAGTGGGATGATTTTATTTTCAAATAATAGTGATTAGAGAAGCATAGGAGGGGCTTATGGCTACAAAACATGATCAAATCATAAAATATATAGAAGAATTACCAATTGGAGATCGAATTTCAGTTAGAAGTATTGCAAAAAATTTAGGTGTTAGTGAAGGAACAGCATACCGAGCAATCAAAGATGCTGAAAATATTGGTTTAGTCTCTACGATTCAACGAGTTGGAACGATTCGAATTGAACGAAAATTAAAAAAACATATAGAAAAATTATCTTTTGGCGAAGTTGTTCGAATTATCGAAGGAGATGTGCTAGGCGGTGCAAACGGTTTAGATAAAGTATTAAACAAGTTTGTGATTGGTGCGATGACTGAAAAAGCAATGATTCGTTACATTACACCTGGTTCATTAATGATTGTCGGGAATCGTCAAGGAGCTCAAAAATTGGCTTTAGAAAATGGCGCAGCTGTTTTGATTACCGGGGGATTCGATGCTGAAGAAGAAATTGCTCGTTTGGCTGATGAACTTGAAATGCCCGTTTTAAGAACAACCTACGATACCTTTACAGTAGCAACTATGATCAACCGTGCATTAAGCGATCAATTGATCAAAAAAGATATCATGTTAGTGAGTGATATTTATACAACTTTAGAAAAAACAAATTATTTATTTTCAACGGATACGATTGAAGCATACCATGAATTAGCAGAACAAACTCGTCATTCTCGTTTTCCAGTGGTAAATAAGAATTTACGCTTGGTCGGTATTGTTACTGCAAAAGATATTCTCGGAAAATCCAATCTTTTAACAATGGATAAAGTGATGACGAAAGATCCAATTGTTGTTAAGAAAATGATGAGTGTTGCCAGTGTTAGTCATCAAATGATTTGGGATGGATTAGAAGTGATGCCGGTGGTTGAAGATGACCTTTCTTTGGTAGGATTTGTGTCAAGGCAGGATGTAATGAAAGCAATGCAGCTTGTTCAACGTCAACCGCAAATCGCTGATACAATTTCGGATCAAATTTCAGGCGAAGTGATGCCAGTTGAAGAACAAAAAGAAGGGGCAAAAAGTGATGAACCATCATTTAAATTTTCTGTAGCTCCTCAAATGGTTAACAGTGTAGGAACTATTTCATTTGGTGTTTTAAGTGAAATCATTTCTAATGTAACCCAACGGACGATGATCGTACATCAACGACGAAATGTGTTAATCGAGCAAATGAATCTTCATTATTTGCGTCTGATTCAATTAGAAAGTGAATTGGATATTCGACCGAAAATTTTAGAGATAGGCAGGCGTTCTGCAAAATTAGATGTTGAAGTTTATCTTGAAAATGCAATTGTGGCTAAAGCGATTGTGGTTTGTCAAGTAATGGAACGGACATAGGAGGAAATAGTAGTGAACATAGTGAAGGAAATTATAAAAACAATCGAGCAATATGACCGAATCATTATTCATCGTCATCAGCGTCCTGATCCAGATGCTCTGGGTTCACAAGTTGGTTTAGCTGAAATATTACGAGCTAGTTTTCCAAAAAAAGAAATCTTTCAAGTAGGTGGACCTGTTGAAGGATTAGAGTTTTTAGCTGAGATGCAAGAAATTCCTGATCATTTTTATAAAGGAGCACTTGTTATTGCAACAGATACGGCAAATGCCCCTCGAATTAGTGATGATCGTTATAAATTAGGAGCTAAATTAATTAAAATTGATCATCATCCTGACGACGAGCCTTATGGTGATCTTTCTTGGGTCAACACAGAAGCAAGCAGCTGTAGTGAAATGATTGCTGATATGTTTTTATATCATCAAGAGATATTAATCTTAACTGATAATGCGGCACGTTTATTGTATGGCGGAATCGTTGGTGATACAGGTCGTTTCTTATATCCAGCTACGACTTCAAGAACATTAGAAATCGCGTCTAAATTAAGAATGTATAATTTTGATGCAACAGAATTGAATCGTCAATTGGAACAAATGACGATGAATGTTGCAAAATTGGCTGGCTATGTTTATCAAAATGTTGTTGTAGAAGCAGATGGTTCAGCGAGCGTATTATTGCCACAGTCGCTTTTACAAGAATATCAATTAACGGATGCTGAAACGGCTGCGATTGTTTCACTTCCAGGTCAAATCGATCAAATTCTAGCATGGGGAATCTTTGTGGAACAACCTGAAGGCTATTATCGTGTTCGTTTACGCTCAAAAGGACCAGTTATTAATGAAATTGCCAAACGACATCATGGTGGTGGTCATCCTTTAGCGAGTGGGGCAAATGCGAAAAATATGGAAGAAATCGCGCAAATTTATCAAGAAATCCGTGAAGCATGCCAAAATTATCAAAAAAATAAATAAAAGTTGATTTGAATGATTCTTTTCTGATAAATTAAAGTTAAAAAAGATTATAGAATTAAGAAAACTAGTGAAATTTTGAGGAAGTTGGGACAAAAGTGAAAATCACTTTTGTTTTATCTTTTAAAACCGAACAAACGGCATAAAACAATCAGAATCTCGGCAATTTCCTAATCAGCATTCATTGCAAAAAAGCGCAATAACTGCTGATTCGTCCAATTGCTCAATTCTAAGCGATTGTTTTATGACCTGATAAACGGTGGTGCAAAAGTGGCTCTTTCGGAAATAAGCTGAAATTTACCAAAAATTTAAAGAACAATTTTCGGAAATTCCTTCTTATTGCGATAACTCACGAAGAACGTAGTGATTCGATGATGCATCGTACCTACTTGGTTCTCAGAGCTAATCACTTTTGTCCCAACCTCCTTTTCTTTCATTTGAAAGTACGGTAAAATGAATAGAAGTGGTCAAAAAGACAGTTGGTCTTGAAGTAGAAATCAAGTATTTTTATTTCCCTCTATAGACAAAAAAGGAGAATCAATTAAGCATGGAAAAATTACCAAGTTGTCCTGAATGTAATTCGGAATATACATATGAAGATCGAGGGATGATTATTTGCCCTGAATGTGGACATGAGTGGTCACCGTCAGAAGTAGCAGAAGAAAGCGTAGAAATCATTAAAGATTCAAATGGCAATGTTTTAGCCGATGGCGATAATGTGACTGTGATTAAAGACTTGAAAGTCAAAGGAGCAAGCGGTGCAATCAAGCAAGGAACGAAAGTTAAAGGCATTCGCTTAGTTCTAGATTCAGCTGATGGTCATAATATTGATTGTAAAGTTGAAGGCTTTGGCCCGATGAAACTAAAATCAGAATTTGTGAAAAAGAACTAGAAAGATAGTTTTTTATAAATTTTACCGAGTGATTAGATGAGAAATCTATTGCTCGGCTTTTTTGTATAATAAAACTAGATTTTCTGCATTACTGAAAAAGAAAATCAGCTGTGCGTTGAAATAATTTACCTTTTGATATTAAAAATGGTCAAACGAATTGTAAATTTATCCATTTCTATGCTATAACAAAACCGTAAAGAGGATATGCGCTAACATATCCTCTTCGGCAGAGCCGTTTAAGACGGTAACTAGACTAAATTATTTTTTGTCTTTAAGCAAGTCCACAATCAGTTTGATCAAAGCAATGATAAATATACCAAAACTTATAATCAACTGAATTGTTTCCAATGCGGACAAAAGGCATTCTTCTCTTGCTGAGAAACACAGTGAATGATTTTATGAACTGATGTTGAACAGTACAAGGCGACTTTAGGAGCGTTGCTTCCTCCGTATTTTCAGCACTTATATTCATAAGCACCACCACCTTTCAGAAGTAGCCACCGTCATAACTTCTCTGTTATTTTATTGTATTATATTAATTAATTAGAGTGTTGTTTTTACGTCTTTTTGTTTTTAATTAATTATAAAATGATTGTTTTTCAGTGATCACACAAATCTTTTTATTTAAAATTTGCAATATATTTTCCGTATCAGCAATGTAGCTCTGATATATTTTTGCGTAAGCATAGTATTCTCGGATAATTTTCTTTTTATTGACCGGGATACTTCGATCACCGAAAAAATCATTTAACAATGATAGTGGTTTTTCCCATGACTGTAATCTCTCTAGAGCCTCTTTTAAATCTAAAATATCCTGATAAGGAATTGCTTTAATACATTTTACTGGTTTTTCCATAAGAAATCTTCCTTTCCTTTGTGCAAAATTAATTTGTGAAACATACAAAAAAACGATACAAGTAGCATAAAACTACCAATATCGTTTCCGTTACGAGAGAAGTTTAGCAAATTGACCGAAAAATAACAATCATGTCTAGAAATTCAGACAGAAGTTCGGTACAATAAAGAAGCTAGAACTTCGGAACTAGCAATGGGCAACTTGTATAGATAGTGTGTGCTGTCTATGCAGGGCTTTATCAATCGGTTGGCGCCAATTGATAGAGTGCCTATTTTTTTGTTTTTTTATACAATGTGCAAAATATCACCTCTAATCTAAATATAGTAGAATAGAAAAAACGGTATCAGTTTTCACCGATACCGTTGACAATAGTTCAACAAATAGACTTGTCTTTTGCAACTAAAAAGTTAGCTACAATAAAACAAGCGAGTTTGTTTCCTCACTATTGGCAATTTGTTTCGGCAGTGTGTGCTGTCATTACAATACTTTTATTCATTTGATTGGCGGTCAAATGGAAAAGTGCCAATGATTATTTAATTATTCTTGAAGCAGATTTTCCGCTCTATTTTTTCTATTCTACACACTAAGTATACCGAATGAAATAACGTTTCTCAACGGGAACAGTTGAAATTTTCTAAACTTTATTTTCGTGGAAAAACGCAAATAATGCGTAACAAATAAAAATAGTAAGCAAGAATTCTATCTTTAGTATTTTTAAACATCACTCACATAAAAATTACAATTGTTCATATCTTGTTCAACCCCACCAATTTGGAACGAGTTCATCTAATGTGACTATTTCCTTTGTTTGATAGTCGACCATAATCTGAGTATCATTATATCCATGTTATTTCTCCTTAACGATTTAGGAAGCTAATTCATCAGTTTTTATTTGGAGTTTCTTCCTTAAATGATTGTACTCTCTTAATGCCACGATAAGAATTTACTATTGCTAAAATACTACCTAAAATAAGTGGCAACCATAATAACTGAGGCACATAGTTTAGTTGGTCTAATTGTTTGACTGAAGAGCTTTCTTCTAATGTCCAAAACTCTTGTAAGACTTGAAAACTAAAACTCATCATAAAGGTTGCAATTAGTAATAGGACGAAGCCAAGATAATGAATACTTGTTTTTTTTCTGATAAAGGCAAAAACAACATAGAGTAGCAATAAAAAAAGTGGTACTCCAAAAGCAAAATAGGGATTAAGCATCAAACCACTCCTTAATAATAGTTCATTCATTTATTTCTAATACTAATCATACTTTATTTTGGTTTTTTTGCAAAATTAAGTTGAGTAACCAGAGCTTTTAAATGACAAAGGCTTGTTTTTCAACTAAACTAAATTAGTGAAGGAGGGAATTTAATGTCAGCTTATGCAGAACCAATCAAGATTGCTTTGAGTATTTTTCCGATAGTAGCTTTTTTACTATCATTTATTTTTTTTGTATACGAGTACCGAAAGTATGGAACGTTTTTATTTCGCAGAGCCATCATCATTTATTCATTTATTTTTTATTTATTATGTGCCTACTTCTTGGTTATTTTACCACTACCTCCAAGAGCGGAAGTCGCTCAATATACAAGTCAATATTTAGAGTTACGACCGTTTTATTTTGTGGTTCGTTTTTTGAATGATACGGTCTTAAATATACGAAATCCTCATACGTATTTACCAGCGCTGAAACAAGGCGTTGTTTTAGAACCTATTTTTAATGTTTTGATGCTTTTACCATTTGGTATTTATCTAAGATATTATTTTAAATGTTCATTTAAAAAAACGGTGCTATTTAGTTTCTTATTATCGCTTTTTTTTGAATTGACACAATTGAGTAGTCTTTATTTCATTTATCCTAGGCCGTATCGTTTGGCAGATGTCAATGATTTGATCACCAATACGTTTGGTGGGATGGTTGGTTATTGGATTGCGCCGATGTTGACATTCTTCCTACCATCAAGGGATAAAATAGATGAAGTTGCTTATGAAAAAGGGCAGAGTGTTAGCTTGATTCGTCGCTTTGTGGCGTTTGCAATCGACTGGTTTTTGATTTCCATTGTTCAATCATTTGCCATTTTCTGTTCGAATTTCCTTCCATTTTATAAAAACTGGTCAAAGAGCTATCCAGAACTTTCTGATAGAGCTTGGTTTTTTATCATGGTGATCCTTGTATTTATGATTTTACCTACTTTGACAAACGGGGAAACAATCGGTAAAAAAGTGGTTCGGATTAAAGTTGTGGAAGAAGGACATGAAAAAATCCGGTTTAAAGCGCTACTCGTTCGATATGGCTGGCTATATATTGGGTATGGTTTGATTAGTCTGTACCTTAGTGATTCGGCCGGATTGCTTAATTCGTCCAATCGTCAACTACAATTAGTTAGTTTGATGCTGTTTCTATTCTGTTTATTTTTACTATTCTTGTTTGCCTTTAATATCTGTTATGTATTGATTCGCAGAAAAAAACGTCTTTTCTATGAGAATGCTAGCCACACTTATACGATTAGTACATTAAAAAGAGAGAAAAATTGACAAAAGCAACGAAGCAATCCCTGATTCTATGTTATAATGCAAAAGGACTTGAACAAGAACACTGAAAGAGGTGAGGAAAATGAGTTCATTTAAACAATTTCAATTTAACGAGTTTATTATGGAAGCATTAAAAGATAAAGGATTTGAGCAACCAACTGAAGTACAAGAAAAACTAATTCCTGTGATTAAAAAAGGAAAAAGCGTGGTTGGGCAATCACAGACAGGGAGTGGGAAAACCCATACGTTCTTATTACCACTAATGAATAAAGTGAATCCTCAGATTGATGAGGTTCAAATCGTGGTGACAGCGCCTAGTCGTGAACTAGCTAATCAAATTTATCAAGAAGCAGTTCAGTTAGCAAAATTTAGTCAGCCAGAAATTAGAGTGACAAATTTTGTAGGTGGAACGGATAAAAAACGTCAACTTAGTAAACTGAAAAATCAACAACCACATGTCGTAATTGGGACACCAGGAAGAATTTTAGACATGATGAATGAGCAAGCATTGAAAGTTCATACCGCTTTCGCTTTTGTTGTAGATGAAGCAGACATGACCTTAGATATGGGCTTTTTAGAAGAAGTCGATCAAATTGCTGCTCGCTTGCCTGAGCGTTTACAAATGTTAGTCTTTTCGGCAACTATTCCTGAGAAATTACGTCCGTTTTTAAAGAAATATATGGAAAATCCTGTTATTGAACATATTAAGCCTAAAAATATTATTTCTGAAACAATTGATAACTGGCTGATTTCTACTAAAGGGAAGGATAAAAACAAACTGATTTATCAGTTGTTGACAATTGGGCACCCTTATATGGCAATTGTATTTGCCAATACGAAACAACGGGTAGATGAGATTACTAATTATTTAAAAGATCAAGGACTAAAAGTTGCGAAAATTCATGGAGATATCACACCAAGAGAACGTAAACGCGTCATGAAACAGGTCCAAAATCTTGAATTTCAATATGTAGTTGCAACTGATTTAGCTGCTCGAGGGATTGATATTGAAGGAGTTTCTCATGTGATTAATGCTGAAGTTCCTTCTGATTTAGACTTTTTCATTCATCGTGTGGGTCGGACGGGTCGGAATGGACTTGATGGAATTGCAATTACATTGTATTCACCAGCGGACGAAGCTGCTATTTCAGAGGTGGAAAATTTGGGTATTCATTTCCAACCAAAAGAAATCAAAGGCGATGAGATTGTGGATACCTACGATCGTAACCGTCGGAAAAAACGAGAAAAATCAAAAGATGTTTTAGATCCAACCTTGATTGGTTTAGTGAAGAAGAAAAAGAAAAATATTAAACCTGGCTATAAGAAAAAAATTGACCGTGCGATTTCTGCTAGTAATAAACAAAAAAGAAAAATCGAACAACGTCAACAAACAAGAACCGCTAGAAAAGCGAAGAAAAATAGCTATAAATAGCCTTTAACTAAAAAAGACCTTAGAAAAATTGTATGTATTTTTCTAAGGTCTTAATTTTTTTATCAAAAGGTGAGCAGTTCAGTATCAAAGTCTTTTTTCATTTGAACGCATGGGATACCATCTTCGTAATATTCTTTAGAATTGATCTTATAACCTAATTTTTGATAAAAGTTTACCGCAGTCTTTTCAGCGGAAAGAACTGCGTTTGAAAATCCATCTTGTGAGGCACAACGTTCTATTTCGAGTAATAATTTTGTTCCTATTCCGGTTCCTCGGTACTCTTTTTTGACGCATAAACGATCAGGTTGAATGGTTTGTTCATCGATAATTTGAAAGCGGGCAGTTGCTAAAACCGTTGATTTTTCATAAACAACATAATATTTTTTCTCAGAAGCATCAATGGAATCAAATTCATCCTCTAAAGAAATACCTTGTTCCAAAACAAAAACGTCATAGCGTAATGCAAAAGCGGCTGCCTGATTCCAGCGCTCGTTTCCAAAATGAATATACATATAATCTTCTCCTATTTGAGGTATCAATGGTATAATAGTAACAGATTTCATTAAAGGATACGAGAGGTGAAAGCTTTTTGAAATTTTTTGAGGAACTAGAGTGGACGAATTGGAAAAATAGCTCAGATAGTGAAAAAGAAAAAATCATAACCAATGTTTTAGAGCAGTATTTGCCTAACCAGCTGAAGCTAACTAGTTGTATATTGGCAGATTTTGAACTTTATGGAATTAAATGTCGGACGTTTGAATTAGAATTAAATGATGAATTATATCTATTTATTCCTGGAAATCAAGAAGCGATTTTAGGCTGGGATTTAGGAGTAGAAGGTCTTAGACGACACGAATTGATTAATTGTTGTTCTGAAAACGATGATTGTGACGAAAAGATAGTCAATTCAGAAACGTTTAATGATTGTGAAGATCAACCAATCAATGACGCGACTGATTTGACGACGCTTGCTGGTATTTCTAATTATATTAATCAACATACTACTGAGTTAAGGAAAACGCCTATTCCGCCGATGATTGTACAGAAATATGCACTTCCAGTAGGAACAGAATTCATGGGGATTTTTGATACAATTACAGGTAGTTTTGAAGGAACGGAAGTCTTTTTTGACATTCACAAAGAAAGGCTTCATCAGTTACTGTTTCCTAAACTATCATTAGACGAGAGTTTACATTGGTCATTTCCAGAAACGATTTTGGAACCGAACAATTTTTATTTAGAAGGATTACCTGAGTCAAATCATTATCTGGTTTATAGTCAACGAACTTGTTCGTATCGTGAATTGAGTCAAGCGGTAAAAAATACTGGTTTTGACCTACTTACCGTAGATCAATGGGAGTTTGCTGTTGGCGCTGGAACACGTAGACTTTTTCGTTGGGGGAATGAATTATTGATCCCTGAAAATACTTTAGGCAAAAAAATACAATGGAAAATAGCTGGAGCAAATATGTTTGGCTTGGTGATCGATAGTACACAAAAAAGATTTGAATTGACCAAGGATCCTTCCGCTTTTAAACTAGGACCGCAAGAAAATCGTTCAGAACAGTTAATTGAAAATATGTTGCCATTATCGACGTACTATTGTTCAGATCATAGAATTTCTGATACGGCAATCTTAAACCCAGATCAGTACCTTTACCGAAAAGGAATCATTATCGAGTAATCAGATCAATTAATAGCTTAAAAAGTAGCCATTGCTTGTACAGGGATAGGCTGCATTTTATAAAAGATAGAGAAGCTATCATTGACAAACAAAGAAAAAATGCTTATAATTCAAAATGTCTGAAAGAATATATGACCTCAAGATGTGAGTTCAAAGAAACATTTCTCTTGGCTGAAAAGAAATGACTCGTAAGGAAATATGCTCTCTTTCTGAAAGAAGTGATAGAAATATCACCGTTGCCTAGCGTTATCAGGTAATAAAGAGGTAATGACTGGCGACGTCATTGCAAACAAGATGGTACCGCGAATTTTCGTTCTTGTATTGCAATAGATGGCGCTTTTTTTATTGTGTAAATGAGTTAACTTGTAAAGAAAGAAGGAATCAGTGATGAAAAAATTAACCAGTAGTCAAGTACGTCAAATGTATTTAGACTTTTTTAAATCAAAAGGACATACAATCGAGCCGAGTGCTTCATTAGTACCAGTTAATGACCCAACCTTATTATGGATCAATTCTGGTGTTGCGACCTTGAAAAAATATTTTGATGGTTCTGTCGTACCTGAAAATCCAAGAATCACGAATGCTCAAAAGTCAATTCGTACGAATGATATTGAAAATGTAGGGAAAACAGCTCGTCACCATACAATGTTTGAAATGTTAGGAAACTTTTCAATTGGTGATTATTTTAAAGAAGATGCGATTCATTGGGCGTGGGAATTCTTAACTTCACCTGAATGGATGGCTTTTGATCCAGAAAAGTTATATGTGACCGTTTATCCAAAAGATACAGAAGCAAAACGAATTTGGCATGAAGAAGTAGGTTTATCTAATGACCATATTATTGAAATTGAAGATAACTTTTGGGATATCGGTGCTGGGCCTTGTGGACCGGATTCTGAAATTTTTTATGATCGTGGCGAATCATTCAATGATGTCGCTGAAGACGATCCTGAAAATTATCCAGGAGGAGAAAATGAACGCTATCTTGAAATCTGGAACTTAGTTTTCTCAGAATTTAATCATCAATCAGATGGCTCTTATGAACCACTTCCACATAAAAATATTGATACAGGAATGGGACTTGAACGTATGGTTTCCATCGTTCAAGACGCACCAACAAACTTTGAAACAGATTTATTTATGCCGATCATACATGAAGTTGAAAAATTGAGTGATCATAAAAAATATGGTGAAAATCCTGAAACAGATATTTCATTTAAAGTGATTGCCGATCATATTCGCGCATTATCGTTTGCGATCGGTGACGGTGCGTTACCTTCGAATGAAGGTCGCGGCTATGTTTTAAGACGTTTATTACGTCGTGCAGTGATGCATGGAAAAAAACTAGGAATCAATGAAGCCTTTTTATATAAATTAGTTCCTGTAGTGGGCGAAATCATGGTTAGTTATTATCCAGAAGTGTTACAGCAAAAAGACTTTATTGAAAAAGTAGTTCGGACAGAAGAAGAACGTTTCCACGAAACAATCAATGAAGGCTTAGATATTTTAAATCAGCAAATTACTAAAGTAAAAGCAGCAAATGAAGATACCTTAAATGGAAAAGATATTTTTAAACTTTACGATACGTACGGATTTCCTGTTGAACTAACGGAAGAAGTAGCGGAAGATGCTGGTTTGAAAGTTGACCATGCAGGATTCGAAAAAGAAATGGATGCTCAACGAGAACGTGCACGTTCTGCACGTAGTAAGGAAGCATCAATGGGAATTCAATCAGCCGTTCTGACTGATCTTAAAGTTGAAAGTCGTTTTGTTGGCTACTCTACTCTTGAAACAACAAGTAAACTCCTTGTTATTTTACAAGATGAAGCATTGGTGAATGAATTATCTGATGGACAAGCACAAGTGATTTTTGCTGAAACGCCTTTTTATGCTGAAATGGGTGGACAAGTGGCTGACCATGGAGTGATTAAAGATTTAACAGGAAATACGGTAGCTCAAGTGACTGCGGTTCAAAAGGCCCCAAATGGTCAATTCTTGCATACTGTTGAAATTTTAGGGAAACTTGAAGAAGGAACGGAGTATCATCTTCAAGTAGATGAAAAAATGCGTAATCGCATTTTGAAAAATCATACAGCGACTCACTTATTGCATCGCGCATTAAAAGATATTCTAGGAGATCATGCGAACCAAGCAGGTTCATTAGTGGCACCAGGACATTTACGTTTTGATTTTACTCATTTTGGTCAAGTAACAGCGGAAGAATTAGTCCAAATGGAAGCAATCGTCAATGAAAAAATTTGGGAAGCTATTCCAGTTATTACTTTGGAAACGGATATTGATACAGCTAAAAATATGGGCGCGATGGCTCTTTTCGGTGAAAAATACGGTAAAGAAGTTCGTGTTGTCAATATTGGTGAGTATTCAATCGAGCTATGTGGCGGAACGCATGTAAGCAATACAGAAGATATTGGTATTTTCAAAATTGTATCTGAATCAGGAATTGGCGCTGGTGTTCGTCGGATTGAAGCCGTAACAAGTAAAGAAGCATATGAATTGATGAACGAGGAAGAAAAACAATTAAAAGCAATTGCTTCAATCGTAAAATCACCACAAATTAAAGAAGTTGTTTCTAAAACAGAACAATTACAACAACAATTGCGTGATTTACAAAAAGAAAATGAACAACTTGCAGGGAAATTAGCGAACCAACAAGCAGGTGATATCTTTAAAGAGGTTAAAGAAGCGAATGGTTCTACCTATATTGCTGCACAAGTGAATGTAAAAGATATGAATCAATTAAGACAATTGGCGGATCAATGGAAACAAAAAGAACTTTCAGATGTACTCGTTTTAGCAACAACCCAAGATGGAAAAGTTAATTTATTAGCTGCTATGACTAAAACAGCCAATGAAAAAGGACTTAAAGCAGGCGATTTAATCAAAACAATTGCACCATTAGTTGGCGGTGGCGGTGGCGGTCGTCCTGACATGGCTCAAGCTGGTGGGAAAAATCCTGCTGGAATTCCAGAAGCATTGAATGAAGTTGGAAATTGGTTAACTAAATAATCAATTTTCATAAGTAGTTCTTATTTTACGAAACCTAATTTCTAAGAGAGCAATACTTAACTAATAAGTAGTTTCGATTGCTCTCTTTTTGCTAATTGAAACATAGGTGTGAAAGTAAGAAACCAGAAAAGAGGAACCTAGTAAAATGGATATTTATTTAAAAAAAGCAATTTTGCATATTATCGATCGAGAAACTGGAACACCGGTATTCTCTGAAAAAGAATTGGATTTAACTACCGAATTTATTCGCACCTATTTATCAAGTAAAATAACAAAACTTTCAACAGCACAGACAAAAACGGGAATTTTAGCCCAAGAAAGTTCGTTTGTTGAAAAATTAAGAGGAATTCCCAATGATTTTGTAAAGAAAAGTCAAGATTTGGCGCAACACTGGTATGATGTTTATTCTGGAAGTGAAGACGCACCTAGCGCTGATGTCTTATTCATTCTCTATGAATTAGATACGGTGATGCATTTAGCGATGATTAAATTGAACTATAAAGAAAGCTATACACATTATGTTGATTATGAAGATGAAGCAGTTTATAACAAATTGATTATCAATCGTGCAATTTTACCATCAAAATCACAAAAACCTGATGAAGGAATCACTGTAGATTTGGATTCATTAGCTTATGAATTATTGGAAAAACGCTATGAATTTTCTGGCGAAAAAATTTGGTATTTTTCGGATAAAGTGATTGAATCTCAACCTGCGCCATCCATTGAAGAAAATATGAAAGAGATCAAAAAAGCAGTCAAACGAATCGGCAAAAAGTTTAATGAAGATGAGTTTGAATTGATTGCTTCAGTCAAGGAAGCGGTGTACGAAAGTATTGAGGAAACTGGAACCATTGACAATGAACAAATAGCTGAACAAGTTTTCAAAGAAAATATTTCAGCAAGAATGGCTTATCAAGAAGAAGTCAATGAATCAAAGTTTGTCGATAAAACTCCACCAGTTAGAGAAGCCAGAGAAATTTCAGAAAAAAAATTCGGCAAACAAAAATTAAAAATGAGTAATGGCATTGAACTGATTGTCCCAATTGAGGTTTATCGAAATGGTGATTTGATTGAATTTGTGAATAATCCAGATGGAACAGTTTCAATCGTCTTAAAAAATATCGAAAAAATTAGTAATCAATTGTAACTAGTAGCTAGATAATTTATTAATAAGCAGGTATTCAAGCTATTAAATAGTTTTACAAAAAAAGATGATTCATGAACTGAATTTTTAATTAAATCAGTCATAGATCATTTTTTTTGTTATTCTTGATTTATTTTGTCAAGAGCTTTTTCAGGTACTTCTTTTTCAGCAACTTCTTCCCAACTTAAAACGCCTTTTCTTGCATTTACTTTTAGTTTTAAATAAGCATTCATTCGCAAAGGACTGTCTCTATATTCATACAGTTTTTGTTCGGTTTTATTTCCATCTGCATCAAAAGCTATTTGCGAATAAGTAAATTGTTTATGTTGTTCGCCATTATCCGCAATGTCAGTGCTTTCTTCGCCAACAGTTTCGATTTTTGTATAGTATGCTTTACCGCCAAAATAATAATTATAGCCAAACCATGCGATAGCCAAAAGAAGTATTAATGGAATAACGATTTTTAGAATTTTTTTCATATGTCTCACCTCTGAATACTAGTATGCCAATTTTTGATTCATTTGGCTATTGAAGTGCTTAATTTGTTTAAGAATAAAATAAGGAAGAAAATTTCAACAAAAGCACATCCTCACAATTAGTTGAACGTTTTTCTTGATAAAGAATACTATGTAAAAATTTCAACAAGCTTTAAATAAAGAATTCATGGAATTTTCAAATCCTATAAACACTTTTTTTTATTAAGCATGGTACAATAAAGCTAAGAAAAGTAAGGGGGAGTTTATCAAATGCCTTTATATGGTGTTTTACATCCAAGCTATTTACTAGTTATTTTAGGCTTAGTTATTTCAATGGCTGCATCAGCCTACGTGAATAGTACATTTAGAAAATATGACAAAGTTAGAAGTAAAAATAATGTGACAGGTACCTCGGCTGCCCAGTATATTTTGCAATCCGAACATATTACCGATGTTGGTGTGCAACAAATTGCAGGAAACCTAACAGATAATTACAATTCTGGAAATAAAATGTTAAGTTTATCTCAAGCGACGGCTCAATCTACGTCAGTTGCTGCTATTGGTGTAGCTGCACATGAGTGTGGGCACGCGGTACAGGATCACACCGGTTATAGCCCATTAAAAATTCGTTCAGCGATTGCGCCAGTTGCAAGTATTGGTTCTTCAATGTCTTTTCCAATTATTATTTTAGGTGTTATCTTAAGTTGGAATCAAACCTTAATTAATGTCGGAATTTTTGCTTTTTCATTAGCGTTGATTTTTCAACTAGTAACTTTACCAGTCGAATTCAATGCTTCAAGACGCGCATTAAAAATTTTATCGGATGGTAATTTGCTAACGGCAGAAGAAGTTCCGATGGCAAGAAAAGTTTTAATTGCCGCCGCACTTACGTATGTGGCAGCAGCACTATCGACGTTTTTACAGTTATTACGTTTAATTATTTTATTCGGTGGGAACGATCGTCGTAAATAAACCGTCTTTTTCTAAGTGAAAGTTATATTATTACCTCAATAATAGAGAGTGTGTTATGATAGAATAAACATGGATTAGGGAGCTGATAATGATGGAAACAACAAAGAAAATTAGTATTGGTTTAGGAATTGCAGCAATCGCAAGTGTATCAGTTGCTGTGCTAGCTTCAGAAAAAATTGCTAAGAAAATTTATCATGTGTCAAATCGTTGCAAAGCAAAAAAATTG
Source organism: Enterococcus sp. LJL99 (assembly GCF_054871725.1). Taxonomy (NCBI): domain Bacteria; kingdom Bacillati; phylum Bacillota; class Bacilli; order Lactobacillales; family Enterococcaceae; genus Enterococcus; species Enterococcus sp. LJL99. The sequence goes on along the minus strand of NZ_JBTXLT010000019.1, from coordinate 14,133 downwards.
GTCAATGATAAATTTAATGGCAATGAAAAGCTATTAAGTATCGTAGACGATTTATCCGATGATGAATTAGATTCTATTTTAAATGTACTAGCAAAAGTTAAAGATAGTCGTGAAAAAATTGCCGATTATGGTGAATCAGTTAAAGATAGTGCGGAAAATGTGAAAAATCGTTTTATGACATTTATTGAAGAATTAATCTAAACGCAATAGACTACTAAATGTCCTGTACGAACAAATTAAAAGCTCAGAACAAAGCTGTTGCAGCGATGTTTTGAGCTTTTAATTTGTTGTCGATTTTTAAAGGTACTATTACCGAAGTGGGTGAGACAAAAGTAAAATCACTTTTGTTTTATCCTTTAAAACCGAACAAACGGTGGTGCAAAAGCAGCTTCTTCGGAAATAAGCCGAAATTTACCAGAAATTTGAAGAACAATTTTCGGAAATTCCTTCTTATTTCTCAAAGCTACCCACTTTTGTCCCAACCTCTTCAGTTTTCACAGATTAAACAAACTTTTTTTATAATTAAAACTGTTAGGTTGAAAGTAATAAGTAACAAAATAATAAATCGTCCATTTTTTTTAAAGAGAGACCAGTTTGTTCTCCAAATTTATCTAGTCGGTAATGAAGCGTGTTTCTATGCATAAATAAATCTTTTGCAGCAGAGCTAATATTCCCTTGGTTTTTCCAGAGTGAGACAATAATATTTTGCATATCTTGGTCAATTACATCATTTTGCTTCCAATGTTGCATGATTAAACTTTTCGAGACCGCTTCTTTAGTAAAATAATGTAAGGCTACATCTGAAAGTGAAAAAGTTGTTTGTTGCTTTTGATATTTTCTTTCGTTCTTAAAAATCATTTGTTCTTCATAAAAAATTTCGGTAGAAAAATGATCGAAAGCAAAGAAATTGCCGATAAATACTGCTGTAGATGAATCAAAATCGGCATCTAAAGTTAAGAAAATACTTTGTAGTTCTTCTAGTGAAAAATGATTTTTATTATATTCTTCAATTAACACACCATCATTTTCGCTAAAAAAGAAGAAGTCAAGTTGGTTTTGAAAAATTTCTTTAAGACTATGTTGCCATTCACTTTGTAGAAAGTCTTTTGGTTTTTGAATATGGAAGTGAAAAATACGAAAAGTACCCTGGTAGTCTACTGTTTGGTTGCTAAAAAGATAAAGATACCAAGGGTGTTGATCTGGATTTACTGCAAATTCCTTAAGAGGAAATAAGTGTTTTAGTAATTTGCTTTCAGATTCCGAAAGTATTTCTTCATCAATCAGATAGTATTTTTCATCGATAAATAAAGAAAGTTTCTCTTTTGAAGCAGTTGTTGAAATACTACCAGTTGGATAAAGTTGAATTAGTTCCTCGATTTTCATAGACACACCTCACCAAACTATTGTAACATGAAAAAGATAAAATAGTTATGGGAACATTTAAGATAGAAGGTGTAAGCACGATGAATGAAAAAAATTCTTCCTTAACACAGGCAGAAAAAGAGCAATTTATGAAAGTGGCTATACAAGAAGCAAAAAAAGCTGAAGAGTTACTAGAAGTACCAATCGGTGCAGTAGTTGTACTTGATGGGAAAATCATTGGAAAAGGACATAATTTAAGAGAAAAAACGCAAGATGCAACGGCTCATGCTGAGATGATTGCAATCAGAGAAGCATGCCAAGGAATCAAAAATTGGCGTTTAGAGCAAGCCCAACTTTTCGTTACACTGGAGCCTTGTCCGATGTGCAGTGGAGCTATGTTATTATCTCGTGTTGAAGAAGTTTATTATGGAGCAAGTGACCCAAAAGGTGGAACGGCTGGGACTTTAATGAATTTATTGACCGATCAACGGTTCAACCATATTGCTTATGTTGAAGCTGGAATTTTAGAGCAAGAATGTGGGGAATTGCTAACTAATTTTTTTAGGAAATTACGAACCGAAAAGAAAAAGCAAAAAAATGTAAATAAAGACTAGCCAAGAGAATAAAAATGCGGTATACTAAATCTTGCCGAAAGGCTAGGACAATGGTGGGCTTGTGAATTGTGTCAGATCTGGAAGGAAGCAGCACTAAGCAGGTGCCGCCATGTGTCTGAATAAAATTGATTATTAAAAGACTGTGAAGTCTTTTTTATTTTGTCTTGATAATATTTTCTGACAGATATTCATCTATATAAATAAAAAAAATAGTGTTTAAGTACCCATATTAAAAATAATCACGTACAAAAATTGTATTTTCTAAATTTTGTACGTGATTATTTATTTTTCTATAAATTAAATTAAATTTATTGCAATTTAATTTTAGGTAGTAAAAAGTTTTAAACTTAGTTTTCGAAGGAATAAACCATTAAGAGTGCTTTTTTCTATTTTTAATGACTACGATTCCTATTAAAAGAGCAATTATACTAATACCTATTGTTGTTAATAGTTTATTTCTCTGTTCACCAGTATTAGGAAAAATACCTTTTTTCTCAGCCTTTTTTTCTGAATCAGTTGATGCTGATACAGAAACATTTTCTGTAGAACTTTCAGAAGTATCATTATAGTAAGTACCTTCAGTTATATTCTGATTTAAGAAAAGTAGTACAAACATACCATTATCAGCCCAAAACTCAGGTTTACTTTTAGAAAAGTCATTAATCATATTAAAAAATTGTTGATTAGTAATACTATTTACTAAATTTTCATCTAAATCAAATCCGTAAATAAGTGATAGTCTTATTTGAGGGATGTACTGCTTCATTTCTTCAACCGTAAGCTCTCTGTAGTTTAAAGAATAAGATTCTTTTGGAATGGGTGAGGATCCGTATATTTTTAAGATAAACTTTGCGGTACCTGAAATATGTTGGCTTCCAAAATTTAATGAAACGTTTTTCGCATTTTCTAATTGTTCATCTGAGAGACTATCAAGCAACTCTTTTGTTAAACCATAATCAGGTACACATTCTAATAGAGATTGTCTGATAGTTTTTATCGTATCATCTTCAGCAGAACTATCAATTGTTTCAGTTATTGCCTCATTATTATTTTCAGATTTGGTCGATGAATCATTATCAGAAGATTCTATAGTACTTTCAGACGTATTTTTGATAACAGCCTCTTCTGCTGAAGCTATAGGGCAACTCAGTAACATAATAAATATACCGCAAGATAACCCAAACACTATTTTTTTCATAATAATCATTCCTTTCAATGAAATTGTAACACAAAAGAAATATTTTCGTAACATTAAATTCTTTAAGAATAACTTAAGAATGAGTTGTATTTATTTTTAATTGCTATTTATTGACTATCAATATGAGAACTATTTTATATATTTATATGTAATTTTAGTGTTCTATTTTGAAATATAAACTTCAATCTTCAATGTGATAAGATTAATCTCAGATAAATAATAAAATTGAACTTTTTTGACAAATCACATAAATTGTCGTTTTATCCGACAGTTTTTATGTGTTTTTTTTTATATAAAGGACTAAACTAAAAGAGTAAACCAGAGGAGGAGACAACATGTATAGAAGTAATGGAAACTATGAAGCATTTGCAAAAGCAAAGAAACCAGCAAAATCAGATGACGTATCAGCCTATTTAGTCGGATCAGGGTTAGCATCACTGGCAGCAGCAGCTTTTATGATTAGAGATGGACGAGTAGACGGCAAAAAAATTCATATTCTTGAAGAATTACCAATCGCAGGTGGTTCATTAGATGGAATTTATAAACAAGAATACGGATTTGTAATCCGTGGTGGACGTGAAATGGAAAGTCATTTTGAATGTCTTTGGGATTTATTCCGTTCGATTCCATCTTTAGAAGTAGAAGATGCTTCAGTATTAGATGAGTTTTATTGGTTGAATAAAGAAGATCCTAACTCATCTCACTGTAGAATTATCCATAATCAAGGCAAACAATTACCAACAGATGGAAAATTAACATTAAGCGAAAAAGCAATCAAAGAAATTTTAGATTTATGTTTAATGAAAGAGGATCAATTACAAGATAAAAAAATTACTGATGTATTTACTGATGAATTTTTTAAATCAAATTTTTGGACCTATTGGTGTACTATGTTTGCCTTTGAAACATGGCATTCAGCAATGGAAATGCGCCGTTACTTAATGCGTTTTATACATCATATTGATGCTTTAGCTGATTTTTCATCATTAAAATTTACTAAATATAACCAATATGAATCACTTGTTCTACCGTTGTTAACTTATTTGAAAAATCAAGGTGTCGATTTCCAATATGATACAAAAGTTGAAAATATTATGATCACAACCAAAGATAATGAAAAACTTGTAGAGCGCTTGATTTTAACTGTCAGCGGAGAAGAAAAAGTGGTTGAAGTTTCAGAAAATGATTTGATTTTTGTAACAAATGGTTCTATTACAGAAAGTTCAACTTATGGAAATAATCATACTCCAGCTCCTGTTAGTCATGAATTGGGTGGTAGTTGGAATTTATGGAAGAAATTAGCTGCTCAAGACTCAGCTTTTGGTCATCCTGAAAAATTCTGTGAAAACCTACCAGCTGAAAGTTGGTTTGTTTCTGCAACAATTACAACATTAGATGAAAAAATTGCTCCTTACATTGAAGCAATCAGTAAAAGAAATCCTTATGCTGGTAAAGTAGTTACTGGCGGAATTGTCCATGCAGAAGACTCAAATTGGAAATTGAGCTATACGCTAAATAGACAACCGCATTTTAAGAAACAACCAAAAGATGAGTTAGTCGTTTGGTTTTACGCTCTTTTATCAGATAAAGAAGGAAATTATATCAAAAAACCAATCACTGAATGTACTGGGATTGAAATCGCACAAGAATGGTTATATCATATGGGCGTTCCATTAAATGAGATTGAAGATTTGGCAACAAACTCTTGTAACACGGTTCCATGCTATATGCCTTACATTACTTCTTATTTTATGCCTAGAGCAATTGGTGATCGTCCATTAGTTATTCCTGAAGGCTCAAAAAACCTTGCCTTTATTGGTAACTTTGCAGAAACAGAAAGAGATACTGTTTTTACAACAGAATACTCTGTTAGAACTGCGATGGAAGCTGTTTATACACTTCTAGAAATTGATCGTGGCGTACCAGAAGTCTTTGCTTCTTCTTATGATGTTCGAGTTTTACTAAAAGCATTCTACTATTTAAACGATCAAAAAACATTACCAGAAATAAAAGTTCCATTAGTTGCAGGAATGGTTGAAAAACATGAGTTGAAGAAAATTAAAAATACATTTATTGAAGAATTATTGCAGGATGCAAAATTACTCTAAAATAAAAAATTTGTCCTAAGTGTTACAGGCTAAAAGTTAAAATAAGCTACACCTCACTATAAGAGTAAGAAATATCTAAAGAAAAAATTCAATGTTGAATAATTTCTAATTAGCGTTTCTAAACTTTTTGTAAGGTGTAACTTATTTTTTTAGATTTCGTTCTGTATTTATTATGGATGAGACAAAAGTAAAAAATACTTTTGTTTTATCTTTTAAAACCGAACAAACGGTGCTGTAAAAGCAGCTCCTTCGGAAACAAGCCGAAATTTACCAAAAATTTGAAGAGCACCAAGTAGGAATCATTCAACATCGAAAGGGAACCTTTCGTGTTTCTTGTCATTTTCGGAAATTTCTTCTTGTTTCTCGGAGCTAACCGCTTTTGTCCCAACCTCATTTCAAATTTATTCTTTGTCTTCAAAAATTTGAAAACCATAGTCAATAATATGTTCTTTTAAGTACTCTAAATATTGTTTTGCCATCGAAGATAAGGAACTATTATTCGGACAAATCCAGCCAATCGTCATCGATTCATCTACCTCTAAAGGCAATGCTACAATATTTTCATCATTCAATTCCCGACTCAAAACTCCTGAACTGATTGTATAGCCATTTACACCAATTAAAAAGTTGAAAAGAGTTGCTCGATCACTTACACGAATACTTTTTTTATGATAACGAGTACTTAAAATTTCTTCCGAAAAGTAAAAAGAATTAGATTGTCCTTGCTCAAAAGAGAGATAAGGGAAATCTTCTAAATCTTTTAAAGTAACTGTTTTTTTCCCGACAAGCGGATTTCTTTTACTAACAAAAACATGGGGATAAGCCATAAATAAAGGATAAAAAGTTAGTTGCTTTTCTTTCAGCAATTTGCGAATTACTTGTTCATTGAAATTATTTAAGTAAAGGATACCTAATTCACTTTGCAGACTACTAACATCTTCAATAATATTATTTGTTTGAGTTTCACGAAAAGTGAATTCATATTCATTTTTTCCATAAGTTTTAATCAGTTGAACAAAAGCATGAACGGCAAAGGCATAATGTTGAGCAGAAACTGAAAATAAACGGCGTCTTGTACGAGTTCCTTTATATTTCTCTTGCATCAACTCTACTTGTTCCAGAATTTGACGTGCATAGGCCAAAAAAGCAACACCATCTGAAGTCAAAATCATTCCTTTTTGCGTGCGTTGGAAAATTTGAATACCCATTTCTTGTTCTAATTCCTTTACGGCATTAGACAAACTAGGCTGAGTGATAAAAAGATGTTTCGCAGCTTCATTGACCGAACCTAGCTCAGCAATTTTAACAACATAATCTAGCTGTTTGATTCTCATCGTGTCCTCCTCCTATGTCTGAATTTCAAACAAGTTCAATTGAATTGATTATAGCATAAAGCTTAATCCGAATAACTATGATAAATAAATAAAAAACAATTGTAAAAACGCGAAATTCGTCGTTACAATTGTTTTTATTGAAAACAGAGAAAAATAATTTTTAAATTATTAAAATATTTTGATAAAGCATTTTCTATATTTCAACCTGAATGACTTGAACTCCTTGTTTTTCAATTTCTCTAATGACCTCTAAAGGTGCAAAGCTATCAGTAATCAAATAATTAATCGTTTTAATTCCACCACTAGTAAAATTTGACGAAAAACCGATTTTACGATAATCAGCTACAACAATTACCAAACCATTTGTTCGTTCGATAATCAATGAATTGATTTTTGATTCATGGAGCACAGAGGTTGTGATACCGTTTTCAACGCTTAAGCCTGAACAGCCAATAATCGAAATATCAGAAGACATTTTTGAAAAAGAATCGATAGCAATATCACCAACAAGTGCTTCTTTAGGAAAACGAATTTCTCCGCCAGATAAAATGACGGTTGAATTTGGATTGTGATCTAAATTAGCGACTTTTACATTGTTAGTCACGATTGTTAATCGCTTATCTTCTAAATTTTTTAGAGAAGAGAGTGCAGTAGAACTGGTGTTGATAAATAATGTATTTCCCTCTTTTACGAATTCAGCCGCCTTTTTAGAAAGAGCCGCTTTTAAAAGTTCTAGCTCTTCGTTTAAATCCTCTGTACCTGTTTCTTTTACTAGCTGAGCTTTTCCGTGAAGTCTTCGAACCTGTCCCATTTTTTCTAAAGCGATCAAATCTCTTCGGATAGTAATCTCAGATACCATTAGAAGCTCACTTATTTCCTTTACGAGCAAAGTATTTTCTTTTTTTAACAGGTCAATTAATTTGGCTCGTCGCTCTTTGATTGTTTTATCAGAACTTTTCATAAAATCACCCCTATATAATTTTGCATGAAAATAATTGATTAACCATAATAACATTCTTTGTTTATCGAATAATGAGAAGAGATAGCTTTTCAATAGAAAAAAGGCTCTGTTTTTTGTAGATACTATCATAATTGACAAAATATTAAAAATATTTATTACTGAAAAAGCCAACAGTGTTGTATACCATTTATGAAAACTATATCATAAAAAGTGTTTTATGAACATAAAAAAATTTTTTAACGATATATAATCGTATAAAAAAAAATAAACGTTCTTAAAAGTTCATAAACGATCTTAAAATATGATTGAAAACGGTTTAAAAAGGGGTAGAATTAAAAGTGTAAAAAAGATTACCAAAACGGAGGGATTTATCAATGGCAAGTATTAATGACGTAACAAAAGAAAGTTGGATTTTAAGCACATTTCCAGAATGGGGCACTTATTTAAACGAAGAAATCGAACAAACTGAGGTACAAGCAGGCACGGTATCTATGTGGTGGTTAGGTTGTACAGGTATTTGGCTTAAATCTCACGAAAATACAAATATATTATGTGATTTATGGTGTGGAACTGGTAAACGTTCACATGGCAATGGCAAAATGAAAGAAGGTCATCAAATGATGCGTATGAGTGGTTGTGAAAATATGCAACCTAACTTGAGAACGCAACCATTTGTGATTGATCCGTTTGCAGTAAAAGATGTTGATGCATTAGTTGTAACGCATATTCATTCGGATCATTTAGATATCAACACAGCAGCAGCCGTTCACCAAAATTGTCCGAAAGCTCGTTTCATTGGACCAAAAGAAGTGGTAAATACTTGGTTAGGCTGGGGTATTCCAGAAGAAAAAACAACAATTGTAAGACCTGGTGATCGTGTAAAAGTAAATGATGTAGAAATCGTTGCTTTAGAAGCTTTCGACCGTACAGCGTTAGTTACTTGTGAAGATCCTTCAGTCATTTTAAAAGGAAGCATGCCACAAGATATGGATGAAATCGCAGTGAACTATTTATTCGAAACAAGTGGTGGAAATATTTATCATGCAGGGGATTCTCATTACTCTAATATGTTTGCAAAACACGGAAATGAATATAAAATCGATGTTTGTCTAGGTGCTTACGGCGAAAACCCAAGAGGAATTACAGATAAAGTGACATCGGTTGATATGTTGAGGATGGCTGAATCATTAAATGCTAAAGTTGTAATTCCAGTTCATTATGATATTTGGGCTAACTTTATGGCGGATCCAAAAGAAATCACTGAAATTTGGAAATTTAAAAAAGATCGTTTAGATTATCGATTCAAACCATTTATTTGGCAAGTCGGCGGAAAATTCACTTATCCAAATGATAAAGATAAATTAGAATTTAATTTCTACCGTGGTTTTGATGATGTCTTTACAAGAGACAATGATACCCCGTTCCCATCGTTCTTATAAGAAAGGAGTTTTAACATGTTAAAGTATTTCCATGAAAATGAATTGGTTCGTTTTTGCGATGAAACCCCTAGTAATTGGGAGGAGGCAATTCAATTGAGTTGCCAAACATTACTAGAAAAAGAATATATCACGCAAGAATATGTTGATGAAATCATTGCTTGTGTGAAAAAACATGGGGCTTACATTGTAATTGTTCCAGGAGTTGCAATGCCGCATTCTTCAGAAGATAGTCAAGGCGTTTTAGGAACGGCGATTTCTTTTACTAAAATGAAAGAAGATGTTGTTTTTGAAGAAGGCAATCCTGAAAAAAATGCTCGTCTATTTTTCACTCTAGCAGCTAAGAATAGTGAAGAGCATATGGAAAATATCGCTAAATTATCTGAAATGTTAATGACAGATGGTTTAATCGAAGCCTTAAATGAAGTTGAAAATCAAACAGACTATGAAAAAGTAATGGCGGAATTTGATTTATAGAAAGAAGGGGAGAGAATGTCAACGATTTTAGATTTTCTAGTTAGCGCATGGGAATACTTCGCGACGAATATCTTAACACAACCAGCTTATTTAATCGGATTTATTGTATTGTTAGGGTACATTTTATTAAAAAGGCCTGTTCATGAGTGTATCGCAGGCTTTTTGAAAGCGACTGTTGGGTATTTTATCTTGAGTGTTGGTTCTGGCGGATTGGTCAATAACTTCAGACCAATCTTAGTTGGATTAAAAGAACGTTTTAACTTAGATGCGATGGTTACCGATCCTTATTTTGGGCAAAATGCAGTGGATGCAGGCTTAATGGAAACTTTTGGTAAAACATTTGGAGACGTCATGATTCTTTTGTTGATTGCTTTTGTACTAAATATTTTATTAGTTCGTTTTCAAAAATATACCAAGTTACGTGCCGTATTTACAACAGGGAATGTTCAAGTACAACAAGCTGCAACGGCCTTTTGGATTTTACTATTTTGTTTCCCTGATTTAGGTAGAATACAAGTATTAGTATGTATGGGTCTAATTTTAGGTTGCTACTGGGCTGTTTCTTCTAACTTGACGGTTGATATTACTCAAGACTTAACTGAGGGAGCTGGTTTTGCGATTGCCCATCAACAAATGTTTGGTGTATTCATTTTTGCTAAATTAGCTGAATGGATGAAAAAACGTGATCAAAGAAAATCTAAATCTGGAAAAGCAGATCGAAAATTAGAAGATATCGAATTGCCAGGATTTCTATCTATGTTTAATGAAAATATGGTAGCGACTTCATTATTAATGTTATTCTTTTTCGGTATTATTTTATTAGTTTTAGGACAAGATTATTTAGTTCAAGCTGAGTTTATGAAACCAGGTCAGAGTTTCTTATTCTATATTATGACTACTTCTTTAAACTTTGCGGTATACTTAGCTATTTTGCAATTAGGTGTTCGTACGTTCGTTGATGAGTTGACACAATCATTCCAAGGAATTTCAAACACGATTTTACCAGGAGCTGTACCAGGGATTGATGTGGCAGCTACATTTGGTTTTGGTTCACCAAACGCAGTAACTTTTGGCTTCTTATTTGGAGCATTGGGTCAATTCTTAATGATTGCATTATTGATTATTTTCCGTTCACCAACTATTGTCATTGCTGGATTTATTCCACTATTCTTTGATAATGCAGTTATTGCGGTATACGCAAATAACCGTGGTGGCTTTAAAGCTGCTTGCTTGTTCCCATTCTTATCAGGAATTATTCAAGTCGGAGGGTCAGCATTATTTGCTTCATGGATTGGTTTAGCAAAATATGGCGGTTACATTGGAATGTTTGATTGGGCAACCGTTTGGCCAGTATTCGGAGTTATTATGAAAGTGTTAGGTTATGTCGGAATTGCGGTTGTTGTGATCTTACTATTATTGATTCCACAACTACAATACCGTAGTAATAAAGAAGGTTACTTCATGATTGTTGAAGATTATGAAAAATACCAAGAAATGAAAGCTGAAGCAGAGTAAAAAACAAAAATATAAAATTATTTAGGAGGAAATGTAAATGAGAATTTTAGTATCTTGCGCGAATGGATCTGGAACAAGCTTAATGATGATGAGAAGCGTGGAAAAAGCAATGAAGGAATTAAGTGTACCAATCACCAAAATTCATCACTGTGCGATTTCTGAAGGGAAAAGTTCTGCTGGACAATATGATGTTGTTTTTACACCAGTAAATTTCTTAAATATGTTTGAACAGGCAGAGAAAAAAGGCGTGACGGTTATCGGAATTAAAAATGTTATGTCAGCCAAAGAAATTGGCGAAAAATTTGCTGAATCAGAATTATATAAATCACAAAAAAAATAAAAGAATGACGGAGTGTTAAAAATGGCAAAACCTAATTTACAAATTGCGTTAGATCACAATGATTTAGAAAGTGCGTTAGCAGATGTCATGAATGTTGGTGATATCGTTGATATTTTAGAAGTAGGAACCATCTTGTGTTTACAAGAAGGTCAAAAAGCGATTCGTTGTATTCGCAGTATGTTTCCAGATAAACGAGTTGTAGCTGATACAAAATGTGCGGATGCAGGTGGAACTGTTGCTAAAAATGTAACGGATGCTGGAGCAGATTGGATGACAGTCATTTGTTGCGCAACAATCCCAACAATGAAAGCAGCGGCTCAAGAAGTGAAAGAATTACAGGTTGAGCTTTATGGTGATTGGACATATGAACAAGCACAACAATGGTTAGATGCGGGCATTTCTCAAGCCATTTATCATCAAAGTCGCGATGCACTTCTTGCAGGAGAAACTTGGGGTGAAAAAGACTTAAATCGTGTGAAAAAATTAATCGAGATGGGATTCAGAGTTTCTGTTACTGGCGGTTTAGATGTTGATACTCTTAAATTATTTGAAGGAGTAGAAGTCTATACATTTATTACAGGACGTGGCATTACTGCAGCTAAAGATCCGAAGCAAGCAGCAAAAGATTTTCAAGCTGAAATCATTCGTATTTGGGGGCAGTAAATAGTGGCTACTTTAGGAATTTACGAAAAAGCATTACCCAAAAATATCAGTTGGCAAGAGCGGTTAATGTTAGCCAAGAAATTAGGTTTTGATTTTGTTGAAATGTCTATTGATGAAACAGATGAAAGATTAGCTCGTTTAAAATGGACTCAAAATCAGAGAGAAGAAATTACTGCAGCGATTTATGAAACAGGTGTCAAAATTTATTCAATTTGTTTAAGTGGTCACCGCCGTTTTCCTTTTGGCTCAAAGGATCCTGAAAAGAGAGAAAAAGCCTTGTTAATTATGCGACAAGCGATTGATTTAGCTTCAGATTTAGGTGTACGAACAATCCAGCTTGCTGGTTACGATGTTTATTATGAAGAGAAAACGGTACTATCAAGAGAATTATTTATTGAAAACTTGCAAGAAGCTGTAGCAATGGCAGCAGAAAAAGAAGTGGTTTTATCAATTGAAATCATGGATGATCCGTTTATCAATTCCATTAGTAAATTTTTAAAGATTAAACAACAAATCCCTTCACCATATTTGCAAGTATATCCTGATTTAGGAAACTTGTCAGCATGGCCTGAAAATGATGTTGTTTTTGAGTTAGAACAAGGAATTGATCAGATTTCTGCGATTCATTTAAAAGATACGTTAGCTGTAACAGATGACTTTGCAGGGAAATTTAAAGAAGTTCCTTTTGGGACAGGTTGTGTTGATTTTCTTGGCTGTTTAAAAACACTAAAACGCTTAGCCTATAATGGTCCATTTTTAATCGAAATGTGGAGCGAAACTAGTACAGAACCAGAAAAAGAAATCCAAGCGGCAAAAGAATTTCTCTTGCCCTATCTAAAGGAGGCTGGTTATCTAAATGAACAATGAGATTTTACAAGAAATGAAACAACGTGTTTTTGATGCAAATTTGGCTTTACCAAAAGCAGGTTTAGTTAAATTAACATGGGGAAATGTAAGTGAAATCAATCGTGATTTAGGGATTATCGTGATTAAGCCAAGCGGCGTTGACTATCAAACGATGAAACCAGAAGATATGGTTGTTACTGATTTAGATGGTAATTTGATTGAAGTTGGCTTAAAACCTTCTTCAGATTTAGCAACACATGTGGAGCTTTATAAACAATTTCCTAAAATCAATTCAGTAGTACACACGCACTCTAAAAATGCTGTAATGTGGGCACAAGCAGGGCGCGAAATCCCTTCTTATGGAACCACTCATGCAGATGCATTTTATGGACCAGTGCCATGTACACGTCAGTTGACGGATGAAGAGATTCAACGAGCGTATGAATTAGAGACAGGAAAAGTGATTGTAGAAACTTTTATGGAACAAGCGATCGATCCATTAGCGGTTCCTGGTGTTTTAGTTTATGGACACGGGCCCTTTACATGGGGAGAAACACCGAAAAAAGCGGTTGAAAACAGTATTGTTTTAGATGAAATTGCCGAAATGGCATTTATAACAGAAAATATTAATCAAACAATCCAACCAATTCCTCAATATTTATTAGACAAGCATTATTTTAGAAAACATGGTGCAAATGCATATTACGGGCAATAAAATTGTTGAGTTATAATTGTTGTACAAACTCAGTCAGATGCTAGTTTTGAACCTTAAAAGAATTCACACTAAATTTATTTTATGTGCTGAATTCTTTTGGTTCTATGTCAAATTGTGTTGGTGATATAAACAACTGAATAAAATCGTAAAGCTTGGAATAAAAATCAGAGACCTTCTGGTTTTGTTCTGAGCTTTTGTAGTAGTATATGAAGATTTCGCCAATTATCAGAGCAGCTGGCCGGAAGCGACTTGGCGAAACCCGCGCCAATTCCATTCCTAAATCGAGTCAAACCAGCTGTACTTAACCCTATAAAACAGCTGCTAATTCCCGATTTGCCTTTGTAGCTGCGAAGATGTTGGCTATATCCTCCTTTACTCTTGTGAAAAAATAAGACCTTGAATAATGTAAATACGTGAACGAAAATGATAGAAGTTAAGATACCCATAAGCCACTCTTTTAATTCCCTTGATTTTGTTGTTTAGTCCTTCTGTAATGCCATTTGAAAAAGGATGACAGAACGCATTTGTGATTCCTTGTTTGTGTTTCTTAAAGAAGGTGAGTTT
>NZ_JBTXLT010000018.1:0-48047 GCF_054871725.1 Enterococcus sp. LJL99 | reverse complement strand
GGTATTCTGATTTGTCGATCGCATTTTTTTCAAACGTTTCTGCCATTAACTGTTGTGCTTCAGGTTCCATATACGTTTGACAGAACGTTGCCATATTTTGGCGCGCATTTCCTTCATCAATTAATTGGTCCTTGATTAAACGATAAGCCAATTTTGATTCGACAGGATTTAGTCGTAATTTCTTTAAAATGACATTTTCAGTTGCTTCAACTGTACCAAAAAATGGTTCATTAGCACCATCCACTATAGTCATATTGTATTCCTCCTAGTAAATTTGATAAACTAAGTTTACACCTAACCTCCACTTTAAAATTCCTAATACTTGTCGTATCTTCCGCCATTTTTTTATACTTACCAATGCAATTTAAATAAATAAAAAAATAAAAACAGATAAAAATTCATTATTTTTTACATTATATTCGTAAATTTTCATATCACATGTTATATTTTAAATGACTAGTTTTCATTTTCAGTACAATTCTATTACAGAAAGTAGGTTAAGTAAGTGGACTATAAACTGAATAATTTACTATCAAGTAAACATCATATATTTTTAGAACTTCTTAAAAATATTTCCGAAAGTAAGAATTGGCTTCAAATGTCACAACTAAGTAACTCTATGTGTCTATCAACCAGAACGATTCAAAGATACATTAATCAATTAGATACTTTAATAAGACGATTTAATACTGAAAAAAATCAATCAATCAACTTTGAAATAAGTAAAGGTTTAGGAGTTAGATGTAATTTTTTCAACGAAACAAACAAACTTTTATTAAAAAATTATATTTATGAACAAGATAAAGAAATACAATTGTTAGTTTTTTTACTTTTTAATAAAAATAGCACGAGACAAAAATATTGTGAAGACCATTCCTTAAGTGACAACACGCTCTTTAAAAGCATAGGAAAAATAAATATGTTTTTATCAGAATTTAATTTGAAAGTTTCTGAACGTGGAATGACTATAATAGGACAAGAGAGTCAGATTAGAATGGTTTGTTATAGTGTGGCTTGGGTTTTATTTGAATCAACTAGTTGGCCGAGTGCGTTTGGAAGTATTTCTGAACATAAAATTAAAGAAGATGTTGACATTTTAATCGATGATCTCCATCTTTCAATCAACTACATAAAAAAAAGAGAGCTCGCATATCTTATTACCATTGCCATTTTAAGATATCGATTGGGGTTTACTGTGAAGTGTGAAGAAGAATGGCAGGATTATTTTCCTACCGAAGTAGCTTCTGAATTATCCCATGTTGTATCGAAAATTTTTTTTAATCATCACATTATTTCTAATGAAGAGATTCGTTTTTTTACTATAAATATGTTTACTCGTTCATGCATCTATGAGAACATCCCTTTAAAAAAAGATATTTTACGTTTTATACAAAAAGATACGATTGTTTATAGATCAACATTACTCTTTTTAAACGAGTTTAACGACAAAATACTTTCCATTCCTTTAGCACTTTATGATGAAATTTTTATTTTTGCCTATAGATCTCACCTTTATGCTCACTTATATGTAAAAATTGATTTTGATTACAATGCATATTACTTACTCGAAGAAATCTCACAAAAATTTCCAAGTTATCAATCAGAAATGTCTGCTTTTATAGATCAACTGTTTTCTAAAAATAGTTTTACTTTATTTTTAGAAAAAGACTACTTAACACAACGCTATTTCATGATTGAAACATTTATAAAACCGGAATTACTTATTGGCTCTCCAATAAAGGTTTCATTAGAAACAGATTTACCGGAAATCTACGAAAATACCATAAAAAAAATTTTATATGATTATTTTAAATATCAATATAATTTAATATTTTTGAATAACATGCACTTGCAAAAAATAGATTTAACATTAACAACAATGTTGCAAACTCAAACTAAGAAAAATCTAGTCTACTTTAATTATCCTTTTAAAAAAAGTGACTTTCTAAGTATCTCTAAAGAACTAGAAATAATTCATCAAGCATTGTACTATAACTCAGACTAAAGAACATTAAAAAAACCATAAGTCTTGTATTTAACAAATTTATGGTTTTTTTATCGTTATTATAAATGTAAAAAAGAAAATAGTCGGCTAGATTCTTTTGTCAAAATGAACTGCTGAATTAATCCAATACATCAACGGTGCTGAAATCGCCATAATAATGAATTCACTAGCTGCCAATGTACCATAAGTAATCCATAGTTGTTGCCCTCCAGTTGGCACTAACATAATAGCGATTAAAATCATACTAATCGTGAAAAAGAATGTGTTCAATGCTAATCGAATTTTAACATTTGACACTTTCTTTTGTAATAAGGCAGTGAGTCCTAATGATAAAAAGGTTTGAGTTCCGCCATATAAAGCATCAATCACACCAAATCCAAAAAAAACATTATAAATAATTACCCCACCCAGAACGCCCCACATCAACTTTCGATTAAAGACCACTAAATGATTTAAACTTTCAGAGATCCTAAATTGAATCGGACCTGATGAAACAGGCGCAACCAGAATAGTCAAGCCTAAATAAAGAGCCATAATTAGACCATTCATTGCGACACTACGAACTTTATTACTTCTTGAAACTGTGCTTTGCATATTTTCCCCTTCTTTCTCCGAGTTTTTTAACGAGGGATGGTTGATGAACCTCGACCACAAAAAAATATTTCCTTTTTTTGTAACAGCTTCATTCTATTATTATCCTCTTACAAAGTCAACTAAGTTATATACGGTAAATCACAAGAAAACTGGAGAAATTAAAAAGAATTAGGAAGGATTTTTTGCAAGTTGCTTCTGAAAACGGAAATTATCTGCTATAATAAACTTTCGCATAAGGAGGAAACAAATGAAGATTCATTTTTATCTCATTATAAATGAAAATGCTGGTAGCGGAAATGGTAGAAAAACCGCTAAAAATATTATTAAAAAATTGCAAGAAAAACAAGCTGACTATACAACTTTATATACTGAATATGCAGGACATGAAATCGAATTAACACACAAATTAGCACAAGAAAAATTAATTCCTTGGTCTGAAGAAAAAAAAGAAAATTTCTTTCCATTGCTTGTTGTTTTTGGCGGCGATGGCACTTTACACACAGTCGTAAATACGTTGAGTGACTACGATTCAAAAATCCCAGTTGGATATATCCCCTGTGGATCTGGGAATGATTTTGCTAGAGGGGTAGGGATTTCAAGACAAGCAGATCATGCATTTAAACAATTAATGTCCGCTTGCGAACCCAAAGAGATACAAGTCATTACTTATGAGGAAGCTGTTCAAGGAGAAAAAGGAATCGCAATCAATAATATTGGACTAGGAATTGACGCGGCAATTTCAGACACAACGAACAAGTCTTCAAGTAAGCAGACATTGAATAAATTTAAATTAGGTTCTTTTGCCTATATTTTTTCAGTTTTAAAAGTGCTATTTAGACAAAAAGGCTTTCCAATTTTAGTAGAACTAAATGGTGCAACATTCGAATTCAATCAAGCTTTTTTGTGTACTGTCACAAAACACCCTTATTTTGGAGGTGGTGTCGCAATTGCACCAGACGCAGACCCACGAAAAAATGTGTTGGATTTTGTTTTGGTTGAACGCGTCCATCTTTTTAAAATATTTTGGCTGATTATCCTGCTTTCTCGCAAAAAACAAAAACAATCAAAATATTTCCACTCCTTTCAAACAAGCAAAGTCAGAATTGTTTCCACGGTTCCACAAGCCATGCACGCAGACGGCGAATCTTTAGGAGAACGGAGTATTGATTGTTCTTTTGGTACCATGACTAGATTATTTTGGTTTTAAAAGCGAAGTAGTACAAAATTTTGAAAAAACACCGAACAAGAATCCTTCACTATCAAGTGATTCCAGCTCGGTGTTTTTATTCGTTTCGTGGTTTGTCGCTTACTATAGCAAAAGTCGTTTTACTACCACCATAAAAAAACTTTTGAATTAAGTAATCGGACGACGAATCATTCATTGCATAAACTCAGAAACTGATTTTGCAAAAATTCTTGCTTATTGCGGTAACTCACGAAGAATAAAGTGAGTTGCTAATATATCGCACTTACTTCGTTCTCAGAGCTAACCACTTTTTTCCAGATTTTTTGGAACAATTCTTAGTTGTTTATTTTATCCCAATTTTTGAAAAGCTTGTTTTAAATCATTAATAATATCCTCACTCGCTTCAATTCCCGTTGACATCCGCAACAAATCAGGTGTTAGTCCATATGATTCTCTTAAATCTTCTGGAATATCCGCATGCGTTTGAGTCGTTGGATAAGTAATCAAACTTTCCACGCCACCAAGACTTTCAGCAAAAGTCACAATTTTCAACTCTTTTAAAAATGGCTTGATATAAGCAACTTCTTTAATACGGAAACTTAACATACCGCCACGACCTGTAAATAATACATCTTTTACAAACGGCTCTGTTTCTAAATAGTCAACAATCGCCCGAGCATTTTCTTCATGACGTGCCATTCTTAACGAAAGTGTTTTTAAACCTCTAATCAATAACCAACAATCAAAAGGCGCTAATACAGCACCTGTTGTATTTAAATTAAACGATAGCTGTTCTCCCAATTCCTTTGAACGAGTAACTAATGCACCAGCTAGTATATCATTATGACCGCCTAAATATTTTGTTGCACTATGCATAACAATATCTGCGCCTAAATCCAACGGTTTTTGCAATAATGGCGTATAAAAGGTATTATCTACGATTAATTGTGCATTTTTTGCATGAGCAAGTTTGGCAATTTTTTCAATTGAAACTTCTTCCATCAATGGATTAGTTGGTGTTTCAATAAATACTGCTGTCGTTTCATCGGTAATAGCTTTTTCAAAATTAGCCTCTTCATCGACATAAACAAATTCATATAATCCTTGTTTTTCTAATTCTTTAAAATAGCGATAGCTTCCGCCATACAAATCTCTAGAAGCGACAATTTTACTTCCAACAGGAAATTGACTGAATGCTAATTGAATCGCACTCATTCCTGAACTTGTCGCTAAACCAACAGCACCATTTTCTAAAACCGCCAAAGCTTCTTGGACAACTTCTCTAGTTGGGTTTTTTGTTCTAGTATAGTCATATCCCGTTGACTCTCCTAGAGTTGGATGTTCATATGTCGTTGAAAAATAAATCGGTGTATTAATCGAACCCGTAACAGGATTCTTATGATTCCCAATTTGCGCTAAAAATGTATCTTCATGCAATTTTTCTTGATTTTCTTTCATCATACTCTCCCTTTCAAATAAATTTAACTATTCCCTCATTTTTTGTAAAATAAATAGTATAATTTATTATATACAGGGTTATTAGTAGATAGCAAGAACAATCCAACCTATTTTATTGCTTATTGTCCGTATTTAGAGGAAAGATAAAAAATATTACTCACTATTAAAAAAACAGGAAGAGTTATTGCAACCGACTCCTCCTGTTTTCATTTTAGTTAGCAATTCATTTCATAAAATCATAGGGACTCGTTTCTCCCATTCCAATCATAGGATCTACCGTATTTTGTTTAATCAATTGAATCGTCAAATAAGGCTCTCTTTCTTCTATCACTTCAACTGGCTCTTCTTGAGAATCACTCTGAAACAAAGAAATTTCTTCAACTTGTTTTTCAGTTTTTTGTTTTGAAAAATCATCGGCTTTCTCTTCCACAATGACTTGCTCTGGTTCTTTTTCAGTATATTGACTAGCTTTTTTTTCAGTTACCAAAGGCATTACAGAGTCAAATGGATCTTCTTTCGCTAAGTTTTCTTCATAATTTTCTAATTGTGTTCGAACACTTAATGACATCTCACTCGCTTCAGTGATTCGTTCTTTCAGCATCGTCAATCGACTAGCAGATTCATGAGCTACGCAAGTTTGAAAAGCAGGAACTTCCCCTAATAAAATCAATAATTCTTTACTTCGCGTAACCGCCGTATACAATAAATTTCGTTGTAACATTCGCTGATATTGATGAACCATCGGCAAGATAACCATTTTAAATTCGCTACCTTGAGCTTTATGGATTGAACAACAATAAGATAAAGTGATTTTATTCCACTCATTTCGCTTATAAGTGACCTCATTATTATCAAATTGAATTACTAATTCATCAACTTTATCATCGGATTCTTTCGCTAAAATAATTCCAACAATTTCTCCCATATCTCCATTAAACACGTTTAATTCAGGTGTGTTTACAAGCTGTAGCACTTTATCTCCAATCCGATAAACCGATTCATTCCATTTAACTTCTTTTCGCTTAGCATCACCAGGATTAAAAATTTCCTGCATCATTTTATTCAAAGCATCGATTCCCGCTGCACCACGATACATAGGCGCTAATAATTGAATATCTTGTGCTGTAAAACCTTTTAGCTTCGCTTTAGTTACGATCTGACGAACATAGCCTTCAATATGAGCCACATCGCTTTGGAAAAAAGAGCGATCTTTTTGATTAACAATAAAATCTTTCGGTAATTTCCCCTGTTTGATTTCATGCGCCAAAGGAATAATACTTGAACCATCATCTTGACGATAAATTTCTGTTAATTCCTTCTTAGGAATTTCAACAATCTGTAATAAGTCATGCAAAATTTGTCCTGGACCAACCGAAGGTAATTGATCCTTATCGCCTACAAAAATCACCTGCATATTTGTCGGGATTGCTTTAAATAATGTATTTGCCAGCCACGTATCGACCATCGACATTTCATCAATGATTAGTAACCCGCCTTCTAACTCTTTTGCCGAGATGCTGGTATTTTTTTCTCTACCTGTCAATCCAAGTAAACGGTGAATCGTACTTGCTGGCAAGCCAGTCGTTTCATTCATCCGTTTGGCAGCTCTGCCGGTTGGAGCCGCTAATAAAATCGGAAACATATCTTGGGAATAATCTTTAATATCCAAAGAAAGACCATTTAATTCAGCAAACAATGAAACAATGCCATTAATTACCGTTGTCTTTCCCGTTCCTGGTCCACCTGTCAAAATAAATAAAGGCGATTTGATTGCTTCTTCAATTGCTGCTTGTTGAGAATCTCCATAAAGAATTCCAAGTCGTTTTTCTAAAATTTGAATCGTTTTTTCAACTTCTTTTTTCTCATAGTTGATTTCTTTTTTTCGAGACAGTAATCGTTGAATCGACGTACCAATTCCCCATTCAGAGAAATACAAACTATTCTCAAACAGTTTAGTGCCTTCTTGCTGGATTTTTCCTTCTTCCGTCAAACAAATGATTTGATTGGCTACTTGATCCAATGAAATCTCATACGGTCTACTAGCTTCTAAAATGCGAATTGTCTCCTGCAAAAGAATTTCGGCTTCCACATATGTATTGCCGGAACGAACCGAATGCTGAAAAATTTCGTGAGCAATAGCCGCTCGAATTCGTTGGTCAGAATCTGCGCCAATGCCTAGTTGTTCAGCAATTGTATCCGCACGCTTAAAGCCTACCCCTTCAATATCTTCGACTAATTGGTAAGGATTTTCATTGATGACATTTAAGGTTTCTTCTTTATACGTTTGATAAATGGTAAACGAAAGTTGGCTCCCAAAGCCATAACGATTCAAGCCAACGATGACTTGTTCCATTCCATGATTCAAACGAATCGTTTCGATAATTGTTTGTCGTTTTTTTTCATTTAGTTGAGGAACTTCTTCTAAAACACTCGAGTCATCAATCATTCGATCAATCGCATCTTCACCTAGAATTTCAACAATTTTTTCAGCCGTGCGCTTACCGATTCCTGGAAATTTTTCACTAGATAAATAATTCACTACGCCACTTGCTGAAGTAGGTCGTTCTTGTTGGTAATTATCTACTTGAAATTGTCTTCCATAACGAGGATGATCTACAAAATGACCAAAAAAACGATAACTTTCTTCTTCTTGAATTTGACCAAAACTACCCGTAGTCACAATTTCTTTTTCAAGAAAGTCCGTATTTGTATCTGAAATTTTTACAAGTAACACTTTATAAAAATTACTAGGATTTTCAAAAAAAATCGCCTGAACTTGTCCTACTACATATTCTTTTTCGTTTTCTTCACTAAAAAAAGATGTCATCTATTTTTCCCTCATCTCACTGATCTATCCTTGCAAAAAAGAATCATCATTCCACAACTTTAATTCAAACGTCGTTGGATTTTCACTATTCGTTGTTTCAAGAATAGAAAGACTATTATTTTTCAGTCCGCCCATATCTCTTAATTCATTTAGCTCTTTTCCAGCTAAAAATTGAATTGCCGCAGTCAAAATTGCTCCATGACCTACAAATAAAAATGGTCCTTTTTCAGCTTCAATCGCCTGAAACACCACTTTTTGAATTCGTTCAATTGCTTGATCAATCGGCTCACCTGCAAAAGCCGTAGGGTCATATTTATCGAGTTGATAACGCATATTTTGTAATGCTTCCCCATACTCTTGTTTCATTTCTTCAATCAACTGCCCCTCAAGTTTGCCTAAACCTAACTCTTTTAAGTCATCCGTATAAACAATTTCAGTTGGCTTGGCTAATTCTTGATTGATTCCCTCAGCTGTTTTTCTTGCACGTAGTGAGGTACTAGAATATATTTTATTAAAAGGCACATCTTTGATTTCTTGCCCTAGTTTTTTGATTTCATCATAACTTTTAGGTAGCAGAGGTGAATCTCCAGTCCTGCCTTGGAATCTCATCTCTTGATTCCATTCAGTTTTTCCATGACGAGTAAAATATAGTTTCATACTTTGGCTCCCTTAAATATAGTTTCGTAAAATAAAGCAGTTTTTATCTTATCTAGTGTATCATTATCAAAAAAAAAATGCTATTGAACTTTATGTCTTTTAACAAGGTTCAATCTGAAAATTGCGAAAAAAAGATCTTAAAGTATAATAAACAAAAAAGGACTAAAATCAGTTTTCATAAACAGAGGTATATTAAGGAGGATTTATTTTGTATTTAGACACTATCCATCATATTGCTATCAATGCATCCGACTATCAGAAAACCAAAGAATTTTACGTAGAAAAACTAGGTTTCCAAATTATTAGGGAACACTATCGCAAAGATAAAAATGATCTAAAGCTTGATTTACAATTGGGAAATCAAGAACTAGAAATTTTTATTTCTGATACGTTCCCAGAAAGACCCTCTTATCCAGAAGCTTTGGGTTTGCGACATTTAGCCTTTAAAGTAGCCTCTGTCGAAAAAATGGTAAAAGAACTAGAAATGAAACAGATTTCTTGTGAACCGATACGAACGGATGATTTCACTGGAGAAAAAATGACTTTTTTCTTTGATCCTGATGGCTTACCTTTAGAAATCCATGAATAGTTTTTCAAAAGAATTAGTAAGTTGACCGCAAACGTAAAATAAAAGAAATTCACAACGTATTCCCATGACTTGTGAATTTCTTTTTAGTAATTTCAATACTACACTTTATTTTATTCTGGCGCATCCAGTTTGTCATTTTCATAATGATGCTTTTTTTCTAAATGTGGAAAGTCTTGTTGGCGTAATGCGTCATAAACGACTAACGCAACTGTGTTTGATAAATTTAATGATCGCACATGTTCATCATTCATTGGAATTCGGATACACTTTTCTTCATTCTCACGCATAAAGCCTTCTGGTAATCCAGTAGTCTCTTTCCCAAACATAAAATAATGATCTTGTTCATCGTTATATGTCACATCACTATAGGTTTGATTAGCAAATTTTGTTACCAAGTGTAGCGCATTATCTCCTACAAATGACAGAAATGCTTCTAAATTTTTATGATACGTAATATCTACGTCATTCCAATAATCAAGACCAGCTCTTTTTAAATGCTTATCATCCGTTGAAAACCCTAAAGGCTCAATCAAATGTAATGGCGAATTGGTAGCAGCACATGTTCGTGCAATATTTCCAGTGTTAGCTGGAATTTGAGGTTCAAATAAAACAATATGATTAGTCATTCTATACGATTCCTTTCTAAACTAAAACAGGATTTCATTTACTTATTACACTTTTCACATAAAAAAAAACGTACCGGCTCGGTGTCAATCACTGCGAGTCGCTACGTTAGTGAAGTACTTCTCACTAACTTTTATCAGAACAGGAACCTGATAAAAACCAATGAAAAATCAACTTGTATGTAATATAACACCAATATCGGAGCTTTGCAATAGTTTTAGGCAAAATTATTCTAATGTAAGCGTTTTTTGTCTCGACCAACTAACATACGAACGTCAATCGTGATTTTTTGTAACGGATCTTTCTGTAAATTTGCTTTGATTTGCGGATCGACCTGCCATTCCAAGGGAGACATTTCAAATAAATCAAGTCGACGATGTTCAGGAATCTCAAATTCAAATCGAATGCGTTCCTCTTTCGTTACATCCATTTCTTCAGCAAATTTTGCAAGAACTTTTTCATTTGAATATACCTGTTTTTGCTCATTATTAGGATAAAATGCTGCTCTTAATTCTTTTAAATAATCCCCTTCAGGAATTACTTTAATCACGCAACCATCCTCACTTAGAACACGTTGAAACTCTTTATAATGCGATGGAGAAAAAATGTTAAGGATTGTATCAATTGATCCAGTTGAAAATGGTAAATTGGTAAGATCAGCCACGCACCAAAACGCCTCAATAGGTTGGTTACTCGCAAGATAAATTCCATCTTTTGAGATATCAAAGCCTATTTTTTCACCTGCTAAACCACCCATCGATAATTCTCTTAAAAAACTACCTTCGCCACACCCTACATCAACCGTTTTACCTGCTTGGTGCATCTCTATTACTAGTTGATCAATCAAAGGACGGTACATCCCACTTTGAATCATTGCACCACGATGAGTCAACATTTTTTTATTGTAGTCAGTTTTGATTGTATGCTGTAAAAAATAAAGTGTGCCTTTTTTCGATAAATCAAATTGATGGTTATTTTCACAAACCAACCCATAATTTTCGACAACTAAATTTTTTGTACACACGGGACAACGAAAAATTGTTGCTTGCTCTTTTAAAAATAACAAGCCACGATCGATTTTTTTTAACATCTAATAACTTCCTCACCAAAGAATTTTTTTGAAGTGATTGAAAATATAATAACAAAGATATACACCATTTAGTCGAGATTTATTGGTAGAAAAACTCATTGAATATAAAGTTGATGATTATTTTTGTAATTTCTAACAAAATCACTGAATAATCCACCTAGACTAATCCTTTTCAACCATTCCATAGCTCAACATCCTCTATCGCTTTTCATCTTACAGTTTTATCGACATTTTGGCAATACTAACAATTATGATACAATGCTTTTGATACTATATTTTGAGGAGTGACAGACATGCTAAGAGAGTTTTGTGCAGAAAATTTCACAGACATTCCCACTGCGATTCGAAATGGTGCGGGACGCATTGAATTATGCGATAACCTTACCGTAGGAGGAACAACGCCCAGTGCTGGAGTCATTGAAGAAGCATTAGCGTATGCTGAAGAAAAAAGTGTGCCGATTATGACAATGATTCGTCCTCGCGGTGGCGATTTTATTTATAATGATATTGAATTAAAAATCATGCATACAGATTTAATTGAAGCAAAAAAAATGGGTACAGACGGTGTCGTCTTTGGTTGTTTAACGAAGGATAACTGGTTAGATGAAGAAGCATTGGAAGTGTTAATTGAAACTGCAGAAGGTCTACAAATCACCTTTCATATGGCTTTTGACTTATTGTCGCTAGAAAATCAATTTAAAGCCATTGATTGGCTCGTTGATCACCATGTTGATCGAATCCTAACACATGGCGGAGCCGCGGGAACAACTATTGAAGAAAATTTACCCCATTTAAAAAAATTGGTAGCCTATGCTGACCAAAGAATTATCATTCTACCTGGCGGTGGTATCACAGCTAAAAATGCGACTGCGATTGCAACTGAATTAGCCGTAAATGAACTTCATGGAACTAAAATCGTTGGCTAACTAGGAGGTTGAGACAAACAGCCACATTATTTTAGAGCGCAACCATACAAAATAAACCCGAAATATTCGTGAATCTTTTGACATTGTTAGGAGTCGAAAAACGATTACCAATATTCGGGTTTTTTTATCTAAGTAACTATAGCTAAACAAAGTATTGCATGAACAAACTTGCAATATTAAAATAAATCAAAACACTGGTCAAATCACTTAAAGTCGTAATGAATGGACCACTTGCAACCGCTGGATCAAACCCTAACTTATCCATCAACATTGGAATCAAACTACCTGCTAAATTCGCTACAGTAATCGCGCATAACATTGCCATTCCAATCACAAAACCTAACGGGAAGTTTCGTTGCCAAACCCCTACTACGACAAAAATCGATAGTCCTGTGATTGCTCCCGTTACCAATCCAGTTAATACTTCACTAATAATCAAACGAAAAAAGTTACTCTCCTTACCATCGGTTACAGCTAAACGACGTACGGCAACGGCTAAAGACTGCGTTCCTGCGTTTCCTGCGGTACCTGTAATCAGTGAAATAAAAACAGCTAATATACTAGCTTCACTTACTAATGCTTCGTAATGACTAATCAAAGTTGCCGTTGACATCCCCAAAAATAATAAGGTAATCAGCCACGGTAATCGTTTAGAAGCGGCTTTGATTGGATTTTCGCTAACCTCTTCGATATTTACTCCAGCTAGTCCAGAGTAATCACTGGCGGCTTCATCATCGATAACATCAATAATGTCATCAACGGTTACAATTCCTAACAAATGATCCTCGTAATCTGTAACAGGTACCGCTAGGAAATCGTAATCACGAATCGTTTGCGCAACATCCTCTTGATCATCTCCAACATGAACAGAAATAACACGCTCACTTAAAATATCTGCAATCAAAGTATCATCATCATTAACAATCAAATCACGTAATGAAATAACACCTACCAATTGATTTTCTTGGTCAACAACATAAACATAATAAATCGTTTCGGCTACATCTGCCTGATTTTTTAATACATACATCGCTGAACGAACCGTCTGATTCGCAACAATCGAAACAAACTCCGTCGTCATAATTGCGCCGGCCGTATCATCTTCATAGTGAAGCAATTCTTTTATCTCGCCAGCATCTTCTAAGCTCATTAAGCTTAAATATTTTGCCTTTTGACTTTTATCCAACATATTCAACAAATCGACCGCATTATCTGTAAACATCTCTGATAGCATCTCAGTTGCATAATTTGGACGCATTTCAGCCAAATAGTCTTTCATGTTCTCATTATCTTCTTCAATCATATCAAACATGTCAGCTAATTCTTTAGGTGATAAATAATTATATAGCAACTGACGGTCTTCTGCGCTCAACGACTGATAAAATTGTCCTTGTTCATATATATGAAGAGACAAGAACAACTCACGAAAGTCATTCATTTGTTGCTTTTGTAAAGCTTCTAGCAATAGAGCAAAATGTTCTTCTATTTCTTGACCCTCATTCATGAGTCTGCCCCTTTCTGCTATAATTGTTCAACGATTTTTTTCATATCATCTGGCAAAGGAGATACTAGATGAATTTTTTGTTTCGAAAATGGATGGGTAAAACTCAATTCACAGCAATGAAGTGCTTGTCTAGTAATCCCTTGCTCTAAATCTCCGTTATACATTTCATCTCCTAGCAAAGGACAGCCAAGTGCTTCAAAATGAACCCGAATTTGGTGCGTTCTTCCTGTATGCAATTGGATTCGAACTAACGCAGCATGCTCAGTCACTTGCTCTAACCAATACTCTGTTTGCGCTGTCTGCCCATCTTGAGAAATTGTTCTTTTCAAAATAGAAGAATAATCTCTCCCAATCGGTAAACAAATCGTTTCATGATTACTTAATTTCTTTAAATCACCGCTTACTAGTGCTTGATATATTTTGATAACTTTTTTCTGCCGTAGCTCCTGATCCAACATTGCGTGAGCAAATCCATGTTTGGCAAAAAGCATCAGCCCTGTCGTGTCGCGATCTAATCTTGTAATGACATGAACAACTTGATCTGAATACTCTTTTTGTTTATAATAAGCCTTCACTCGATTCGCCATAGTTCCATTTGGATGATATTGTGATGGAATAGAAGCGATTCCAGCTGGTTTTTCAACAACTAAATAATGCTCATCTTCAAAAACAATCGAAATTGGCTTGTCATCACACAATAAGGTTTCATGCTCTTTTTCATCAGGAATTGTTATTTTTATTGTATCGCCAAAAATCAATTCGTGTAAAACATTTTGCCTCTCTTGACCAACTTCAATCCGACCACCTTGAAATTTTATTTTTGCTAAAAGACCTTTAGAAACCCCTTGTTCCTTTAAAAAATATTTAATTTGTTGCGGCTCTTGTTTATTATACTGCCAACTAAATTCCATTCTTGTTTAATCCTCACTAATAAAAGCATCTTTAACACGACGCCAAAAAGGCATATGTCGATAAGATGCAAAATGAATTCTTTCGTCGGCAATCCGATATTGGATAGATGCAATCGATTCTTGATAAATATCTAATTGATCGACAGTAATTAAATAATCATTACTCTCCTGTAGGTTAATCGTCACATGTTCCGTATTGGCAATCACGATGGGCGAACCTAATGTACGAAAGACTCGGTTATTTAACGAAGCTATTTCAGCTAATTGAAAAGCATTAATACTAGGGTGCAAAACAGCACCACCAATACTTTTATTATAAGCAGTTGAGCCTGTCGGAGTCGAAATCGATAATCCATCTCCTCGAAAACGTTCAAATAATTCATCTTTAATGAATATATCCGCAACCATCGTTCGATTACTTCGTTTGATTGTTGATTCATTTAAAGCTAAAAAATGTTTATTCGGTTTATTATCTCTAAAAGTTATTTTTACATCTAATAACGGATAACTAATACTTTTTTCTTGTTCTATAAGTAAGCTCTCTACCAATTCATCCAGTTCATAATCACGCCAATCTGTATAAAAACCTAAATGACCTGTATGCACTCCCAAAAAACTGACTTCATGCAATCGATGACTAAATCGGTGAAAAGCAGACAATAACGTGCCATCTCCGCCTACCGAAATAACTAATTCTGGTTGTACTTCGTCGACTTCAATATGATTTTTTTTGAAAAGCATCAACAAATGACGAGTAACTTTTTGCGACTTTGCTTCATTATTATGAACAATAGCTACCCTCATAATTACTCCTCCTGATCTTCAACTACGTTTTTATTTTCTGAGAAAAACTGATAATAACTGTCATCAACTTTTCCACGCCCGTGTGAGAAAAAATGTTGCGCTTCTTGTATCTCCTCACGAATCGTTGACATTTCTTCATCTAATTGATATGCTGCTTCAGCGGCTCTCTGCAAACGAACTTTCATTTCTTCTGGAAAAACTCCTTGGTATTTGTAATTTAAAGAATGTTCAATCGTTGCCCAAAAATTCATCGCTAAGGTTCGAATTTGAATTTCAGCTAAGATTTTTTTCTCACCTGTAATCAATTGCACAGGATATTCGATTACTAGATGATAGGAACGATAACCACTTTCTTTTTTATTTGTTATATAATCTCTCTCTTGGAGTATTTGTAAGTCTTTTCGATTTCGAATGATATCGACTACTTGACGAATATCGTCGACAAACTGACACATGATTCGAAGACCCGCAATATCTTGCATCTCTTCTTCTATACGATCGATTGGAATATTACGTAATGTCGCTTTTGTCAAAATACTATCGACTGGCTTCACTCGCCCTGTAACGAACTCAATAGGGGTATGTTTATTTTGTTCTCTGAATTGTTTACGAATGCCCCTTAATTTTACTTTCATTTCTCCAACAGCCTGTTCATACGGTGCTAGAAAAAGTTCCCACTCTTTCTCCATTGCCATTCCTCAATTTCTTTTGAATTTGATTCAAAGTATATTTTACCATATCCCCACTTAAAAAAGGAATTTTTGATTAAGTCTATACATTTATTTATTTAACTTCGAGTTCACTTCTCTTGACGGATTTAGTTAAAATATGTAGAATTTAAAAGAAAGATAGGAAAGTAGGATTAATTTAGTGAGTAAAAACCTAGAGATAGAGTTCAAAACATTAATATCAAAAAATGATTTTTCACGACTAAAGAACTACTTTCGATTAGAAGAAAATGATTTTTTTATGCAAGAAAATCATTACTTTGATACAATCGATTTTATACTTAAACAAAAAAATAGCGGGCTAAGAGTTCGACTATTTTCCAACAGCGCAGAGCTAACTTTAAAAACTCCAGAAATCGTTGGTTTATTAGAAACAACGGATATTCTTTCACTTCAGCAAGCACATCACATCATCTCTAATGAAAGATTACCCCTTGAAGGATTTGTTTATGATAAATTAATCAGTTTCGGAATTAATCCATCGGCTTTACGTCTGATTGGTAGTTTAAAAACCAAACGAGCAGAAAAAAAACTTCCCCAAGGTTTACTCGCGTTAGATGAAAGTTGGTATAACCAACAACACGACTTCGAATTAGAATTAGAAGTAGTTAATAGTATTCATGGAAAAGCTGATTTCCTTTTGTTATTAGATCAGTTGGATTTAACAGAAAAACCAGCTCAAAATAAAATACAACGAATGTTAGCTAGTTCTAAATTTGGTTAAAAGTAAAAAAACGACCCACCATAGTGGGTTAAGAAAACTAAAAAAGGCGTCGGTATTAAAGAGTCAAATTGGAGGAAGTATGAATGATTGAAATCTATTTATTCGTTAATCCTTTGGGAAACATTTGTCTAAATCTAGAAAAGGAACTTTTGAAATTTATCGAAACTCAAAATAAGAAAATTCAGTTTCGGTTTATTCCTTTTGTAAATATGAAGACAATTGATCGGTTAATGAAAACAAGCAATTCTAATGATATTGATGAAAGAAACAATTTATTTGAGAATATTTATTCTGCTGCACTAGACTATAAAGCAGCCCAACTACAAGGTAAAAAGAAAGGTCGTCATTTGTTACTAGGTTTACAAAAAGCAAATTCAGTCGACCATATTCCATACTCTCCTGAATTATCAGAGACACTCTTGGTAGAATCAGGCGGAGATTTGGATATGTTTCGCTCTGATCGTCAATCTAATTTTGTCAAAGAATCTTTCCAGACAGATCAACAAATTGCCAGAGAAATGGGCATTGTTACGCATCCATCAGCAGTTGTTTATAATTATGCATGTGAAAGAGATTTTGGTGTTTTAGTAGAAAATTGTCGTTCAGTTGAAGATATCAAGCGACTTTGTGAAACGAAAAAAGACAAATTATGCGTTCTATCAGAAAACTTTTCTTTATATCAGTATTCTGATCAAGAAGAGAACAATAAGCATTTACACTTATTATAGTGACGCTATTACTATAATAATAAACAGTATAAGACTTTAACTTAAAAAAGTTGTAGTCTTATACTGTTTATTATTTTTTATAGCGTTTGAATCAATGCTTCTAATTCATCTAACCTTTGTTCAAATAGAGTCATTGCATCTTCAATATATTGCGGTTTTGTCATATCGACCCCTGCACGTTTCATCACTTCGATTGGATAATCACTGCTTCCAGATTTTAAATAAGTCAAGTATTTATCTAATGCTTGATCCTCTTTTGATAAAATTTTTCCTGCCAAAGCAGAAGCTGCAGAAAAACCAGTAGCATATTGAAATACATAATAATTATAGTAAAAATGTGGAATTCTAGACCATTCTAAGGAAATTTCCTCATCCTGAACAATTCCAGAACCATAATATTTTTCATTCAGCTTACCATAATTCTCACTTAAAAACTCGCTTGTTAATGGCGTTCCTTTTGTATCTTCTTCATGAATAAAATGTTCGAATTCTGCAAATTGAGTTTGACGGAATATCGTTCCCTTGAAACCATCTAAATAATGATTTAATACATATGCTCTAACTTTAGGATCAGCTTCTGTTTCTAACAAATACTCTGTCAAAATATTTTCATTTGTTGTTGAAGCAATCTCTGCTAGAAAAATAGAATAGTCGCCATAGACATAAGGCTGATTTTTTCGACTAAAATAACTATGCACACTATGACCCATTTCATGAACTAATGTATATAATTGATCTAAACTATCATGCCAATTCAACAAAATATATGGAGCCGTATCGTAAGCACCTGATGAATAAGCACCACTTCTTTTCCCTTGATTTTCAACGACATCAATCCAACGAGAAGCAAACGCTTCTTCAATAACATTCAAATACTCTGTACCAAGCGGAGCTAAAGCTTGTTTCGCTTTTTCTTTAGCCTCTTCGTACGAATATTTAATTGAAACTTCACCCAAAATCGGCGTATACATATCGTACATATGGACTTCATCTAAGTTCAACATCTTTTTGCGTAGCTTCACATAGCGATGTAACAACGGTAAATGGTTATTGACCACTTCTACTAATGTATCATAAACAGACTCAGGAATATGATTGTTACTCAATGAAGCTGCTCTAGCAGATGAATAATGGCGAACTTTTGCCTTATAATTATGCACTTTAACATGAGAACTTAAAGTTGAAGCAAAGGTATTAGAAAATTGTTCATAGACACTATATAGTCCTTTAAAGGCAGCTTCTCGTACAGAACGATCAATATTTTCCATTAACTGACCATATACACCATGAGTAAGCTGAATTTTTTCTCCATTTTCATCTTTGATTACTGGAAATTTCAAATCAGCATTATTCAAAATTGAAAATGTATTGCTAGAAGCGCCAAAAATCTCCCCAGCTCCCGCCAATAACGCCTCTTGATCCGCCGAAAGAACATGAGGACGATCAGCTAAAATATTATCAACGAAATGCTTAAATCCGTCTAATCCAGAATTTTCTCTAAAATAGGCTTCGATTTGCTCATCGCTTAAAGTCAATACTTCTGGTTCAAACCATGAAATAGCTTCACCAGCCTGTGCTAATAATGAACTAGCTCTAGCATAAAGTCCTTGATTTTCAGTATTTGCTGTATCCTGATCATTTTTTAAGTGCGCATACACATAGATTACTTCAATTTTACGATAAACACTTAACATCCCTTCGATTGCCTGTAAGAAGGATTGACTGCCCTTATCCAAACTTCCTTTTAATTTCGAAATTTCTTGAATTTCTTGTTCTAGTGCCTTAAAAGCTTGATCAAAGTCTTGATTACTTTTAAAAATTTTAGTTAGATCCCACGTCATTTCTTCTGACAATTCAGATCGATTTGGTAATTGTTTGGTTTCGCTCACAGCGCTCGCTCCTTTTTTATATTTATAGTTTATCTTATCATATTTTTAAAAGGAGTAGCAGTCTTTACGCTTTTATTTTTATTCTCGAACAGAAACGTCTTCAACGAATCCTGTTTATTTATTAAACAAGCTGTATTCACTTGATAGCATTTGTTTTCCTTAATCAATAGATCACATTCTACCCATTGTTTTATCAATTGATTAAAACAAATCAATTCCAACTCATTTTTTTTGATACTTGGAAAATCATAAAAAAAAGATTCCTCTTCTTGCTTGATTTCATCATGAAAAAAAGCAGCAACTTGATTGATAGAAAATTTATTTTTAGTTTTTTGCTCTAAAATCATCCAAAGTTTCTGTTTTAACATCAAATCTGAACCTTTTGATCCAAATAAGCGAATACCAGGATAATAAAACCAAAAAGGTAAATTTAAAATATGTTGAAATCGTAGATAAAAAAAGGCTTGTATCTTTCTAAATTCTTCATTTCTTCTCACTAATTTTTCTTCTAAATCTTGATAAAAACTTTTCATAAATTGCTTTGCATCATAACTTCTTCTACTATAAACTTTTGCTTTCTCAGGATAACGAAAAACTGCAAGCAGTCCTTCTGTAAAAAAAGGCCATCTTTTACTTGTATAATAAATAGTCCCCGCCCAATCTTCTTCAATATGAAATAATAGACAGATTTCTTGTTTATGCCAATCGATAAGCCAAAGATAGAAGCCTAAACGATAGGAAAAATAACAAAATTTTTTCGATGATTCTGTAAATTTCTTTTTTGGAGCTAATTTATTTCCCAAAATCCAAATAGGCGTATACCCATAATTCAAATAATTTTGTGTTCGTTCGTACATTCTTTTATAGGATAGTGGACTACATTGAATTTCAATCGCTAGATTCTCAATCAATAGATCCGGGCGTTGCTTTAGTTGTGCTAGATAGGGTTCTACTTCAAAGGAAATTTTTTCTTTTATGCACCACTTTACTAGTATTTCTTTTAAAGCAAGATGCTCTTCTGTCTCCCCTTCTGATGAACTAAAACAGTCACTCGTTTTATAATGAGCAAAATGAGGCCGTTTTACCTGACCATTTTTAATAATAACGGGCGCTTCACATGCTGGACAAAAATAACGAGATTGTTTCAATTTATCAATTTCATCTCGTGAAAGATTGAATAAAGATTCTATTTTCCGTTCAGTTGTCATTGCATTTAACATATTATCACCTCGTAATAAATATACGCTAAAATAATCATTTTCTTTTATTTATTATTCATTTTTTATGACGATATCTTAGAAAACGCTTGATACCCTCTCATCACTTTATTATAATATAAGAGATAGGAAATGATTCACTTCATCAGTAAAATATACCTCCAAGCAAGCGCTTACTTGTGAATTTATTATCAATATCCATTGAAACAAAATGCTTTTGAGCAATCTGTTTTCTAGAGATATTCTTTTTTAAATCAAGCATGATTTGAAGACAAAGTTGTTTTGATAAATGATGATGTTCTTCAATCAAATCAGTATGTGCATGAAAGGTTTTCCCGCACTCATGACAAAGAAACCGTGAGCGTCTCAGTTCTAAGAAAGTCAAGCGCCCATTAAACACAGGCAACTGAGCGCGTGTCAAATGATACCCGTTCTTAATAATTTATCCTTGATTTTTTATACCACAATGTTCACAATATGTCGGAATATAAGTAAACGTTGCTTTGATGACTTGAGATTGAATCCCCTTTGTTTTTCTGTATTCAATCCAATCCTCTCCGAAGGAGAGATGTTTATCTGTTAGTCCAAGTAACTTTCTGGTATTCTTATCCATAGGGAACAACCTTTCTGATAATTTGTGGTTTTAGTCGATTTCATTTTATCAATTTGTTGTTCCTTTTTTTGTGTTTGAACACTCAAAAAAGTGTTGATGGGTTTTCCTTTAGGAATATCCACCAACACAAATTATTATAGAGCCAATCTTTTTAAATTCCTATTTATTTAGAAACATTCAGGTTTTTTTATTTGGCTAAATGCTAGATGCATTCGTTTGGTTTAGTCTGCTTGATATAAAATAATTCTGTGAATGACGAAGTCAAAAAAACACTAAGATATTAACTCTCAGAAATAAACTCGATTGAAAAAAATTCTTTACCTGTCTATCTACTAAGTCCTATAATCCCTTAACAAAATAAACAACATCCATTTTTTCATTAATCTTTTCTACAGTATTAAGTTGCTGATAACCATTTTTTTCGTAAAAATGAATTAACTTACCTTCTTGACAAATTGTTGATAGTTGCCATATTTTTATCTCACTAAAATGATTTTCAATCGCTGATAACCCTTCGCTACCATACCCCTTATTTTCGAAAACTGGTCTAATTGCAATCGGTGCAATCCTACCAGTTTTCCTTTCAACATCCACAACAATTCTTACAAAACCAATCTTGACATCTTCTTTCGTTAGAAAAAAATAATAATTGTTTTCTTCAAAAAACTTTTTCTTCGTGGACATCATCGTCTGTCTATAAGGTGATGTCTCATGGTCTTGATATTTTTCGTACAATTTTTTAAATGCCTGTTTTTGTATCGTTTGAATGAGCTCTAATTCATTTTCGTTGACAGAAACTAATTTGATCAATACTACTCTCTCCTTCAATTATCAAAAAACTCAAACTATTTTAACTTATTTGGCTATTCCTTAGCAAAAAACAACTTAGATAGTGAAAAACAAAAGTATACGAAAAATCTCGTTCTCTATTCCTTCTATCTATTTATGATAAAATAAAAATTGAACATCTTGAATCAAATAGCTTTTCATGCTAATTTGATACTAACAACGTTAAAATAAAACTAATCGTACTGGAGTGAAATAGATGGATTATACAAAAGAAAATGCTAAAACAATTGATGCTTGGGTTGCTGATGGTTGGGAATGGGGAATTCCAATCTCCCATACACAATATTTAGATGCTACTAAAGGTCAGTGGGAAATGGTTCTGACTCCCACAATTCCAGTCCCTAAAGAATGGTTCTTTTCAGATTTTACTAATAAAAAAGTTCTTGGATTAGCTTCTGGAGGTGGTCAACAAATGCCTATTTTCGCTGCTTTAGGAGCTGATTGTACCATTTTAGATTATTCAAGCCAACAAATTAATTCTGAACTGAAAATAGCTACTCAAGAAGGCTATCAAATTACGACTATTCAAGCAGATATGACAAAACCACTGCCCTTTCCTACTAATCATTTTGATTTGATTTTTCATCCCGTTTCTAATTGTTACGTCGAAGAAGTTCAACCCATTTGGCAGGAATGCTTCCGGATTCTAAAACCTGGTGGTCGTCTACTTGCTGGCTTAGACAACGGAATAAACTATTTATTTGATGAACCAGATGAAAAACATGTTGTTAATCGTTTACCTTATAATCCTTTAAAAAATCCAGCATTAATGGCTAAAATCAATCTCAAAGAAACTGGAATTCAATTTTCGCATACGTTGAATGACCAAATCCGCGGACAGTTATTAGCAGGATTCCAATTAAAAGATCTTTATGAAGATACAAATGGTGCAGGATTTTTAGATGAAATGAATATTCCCACTTTTTGGGCAACCTTTTCAGAAAAACCTGAAAGATAGTTAATCAACTATAATTTTAGCTTTCAACGACTGATTTTCTGTCTAATCACTAAATATAAAAAAAGCCGAGATTTACCAGATTTGTAAAACAATTCATGGTAAGTTCCGGCTTATTGTAATCGTATAAAACAAAAACTGACAATCGTTTTACTGATTTTCAGTTTTTAGTAATTCATACTAAACAGATAGATCTTCTAAGCTTAATTAAAATAGTAACGTGTTAAATCCAACGCATTTCGTTCCATAACACAAGTACCATATTCTGTTAGAGTTTCAGAAGTAATTGGCGATAAACTAGAGTACTCTAAAAGCTGAGCGACCTCATTATCAATTTCATGTTTTCCCTTTTCATCCAATAAAAAGATAACTTGTAAATAGTAGTTATTTTTAAAAGTATATAAATTTGTCATGACAGATTGCAGGTAAACTTCATTTGAGAGTTGCACCATCGCTTCAAAATCACTTAATTGAAAAACATACGTTTTAATTGTATCGTCAGCAAATTCCTTGGAATCTTCTACAAAATCCTCTTCGATTTGTTTTCGAATCATATTGCTCACTTCTTCAGAATTCAAGTCATTAAACCCTTCAAAACTTGAGATTTCATCTAATGATGCGTTTTTACTAATAAATAACTCTAACCCATCACTTTTTGGTAAAACCTGGAATGTGACCGCTTCGCTTCCTTGGAATTCATCTTCTATATCAACTTCTTCTAAAATGCTATAAAAGAAATTTTCGACTTCTTTCTGATTTCCTAATAAATCCAGAAAAGTAATTCCTCGGTCAGCAAGATCTTCATTACCAATCAGAACTCTAATTGTATTTTCATTAATATGTTCCATTTCCATATCGCTACACCTCGCTTTTGCTCAATCTGGAAACTTATTCTTAGCTACATTGTAGCGGAATCTAGCCAAATGTAAAGAAAAAAGTAAGATTATTATGAAATTAAAATTTTTTTTCCCATTTTTTCGCTTCTCTAATTTTATTCCAAGCAAACTTTCTAAAATAGAAAACCAAAACCCTACCATTTTAATCAGTATATATAAAAAGCTGGGACAAAACTTTAAAACAGTTTTGTCCCAGACTAAAAAAACAATCAAAAGGTGAGAAAAAAGCCCCTCGTACGAATTATTTTCAAGGCCAACCGCTTCTATCTCTATCTCAACCTATTTTTTATAAACCTGCCATCAATTGTGCTTGACGTAACTCTAACTGACGAACACCTCTTGGTAAGAAACGACGAATTTCATCTTCATTGAATCCAACTTGTAATCTTTTTTCATCAATCATAATTGGTCGGCGCAACAATCCTGGATTTTCTTTAACTAGCGTAAGCAAATCTTGTAATGGAAGATCATCCAAATCCATATTAAGTTTTTGGAATACTTTAGAACGAGTAGAAATAATTTCTTCCGTCCCATCCTCAGTCATTCGCAAAATTGCTTTCAATTCAGAAATATTCAATGGTTCTGAGAAAATATTTCTTTCTTTGAATGGAATTTCATGTTCTTGTAACCATGCGCGCGCCTTACGGCATGATGTACAACTTGGGGAAGTATAAAGTATCAACATGGTGCATCACTCCTTTTATGGTCATTACCATAGTTTTGAAATAAGAAATATTCTAATTTCTTATTTTAATTAAGTATACCTAATTACAAATAAAAATACTAGACTATTTTCAAAAAAATTCATACTTTATTGCTTTTTTTATTTTTTTTGTACTTTAAAAGCTTTCTTTCCTCTTTTTATCATTAAATGTATGGAAAAAATAAATATAAATCACAATAAATTTATGGATTTTCTCATAGATAATTGAAATTGAATATTCCCATTTAGTCTCCTTCTTCTTTTTTTGATTCAATAAGAGTATAATAGAGAGAAACAACTTTTATTAATTAATTAGGATGGTAAAATATGGATACTATTTTTTCAGGAATTCAACCAAGTGGAATCCCAACAATTGGAAATTACATCGGTGCAATGAAACAATTTATCGATTTGCAAAATCATTATGAGTGCTACTTTTGTATTGTGGATGAGCACGCGATTACTGTTCCTCAAAACCCAATCGAATTACGTAAGCAAATTCGTAGTTTAGCTGCTTTATACTTAGCTGTCGGCCTAGATCCAAGTAAAGCGACTATTTTTATTCAATCTGAGGTTTCTGCTCACGCTGAAGCAGCTTGGATTATTCAGTGCAACACAACGATTGGTGAGTTAGAACGCATGACTCAATTTAAGGATAAATCACAAAAAAATGGTCGAACAGGTGTTAGTGCAGGTCTTTTGACTTACCCACCATTGATGGTTGGAGATATTATTTTATATAATGCAAATCTTGTTCCTGTGGGTGATGACCAAAAGCAACATTTAGAATTGACCCGTGATTTTGTTGAACGATTCAATAAACGTTACAGTCAACCAAATCAAGAGATTTTAGTTATGCCTGAGGTGAAAATCCCCGAACAAGGCGGTCGCGTCATGAGTCTACAAGACCCGAACAGTAAAATGAGTAAGTCTGATTCAAATCCAAAAGGATATATTTCAATGCTTGATGAGCCGGCTGTGATTCGCAAAAAAATTAAATCGGCAGTGACTGATTCTACTGGTATCATCGAGTATGATCCAGAAAATAAACCCGGTGTATCAAATCTATTGAGTATCTATTCAGTTGTAACCGATCGCTCAATCGATAACTTGGTAGCTGAATACGAAGGAAAAGGGTACGGCGAATTCAAAACAGATGTTGGTGAAGCTGTTGTCGCATTACTTGCTCCAATTCAAGAAAAATACCATGAATTGCTGGCCTCAGATGAACTTGATGACATCTTAGATCAAGGAGCTGAACAAGCTCGTCTAGTCGCAAATAAAACGCTCCAAAGAATGAAAAATGGCATTGGTTTAGGTAGAAAGCCTAGACGTAAATAAGTAAACAGATTATTTTTATTCGTTAACTATTAATGATAAAAAAAATAAGCAAAAATCCACTATCAATTGTCGTGAATTTTTGCTTATTTATTTAGATTTTTATAAACCAAGTAGAAAATGACAAAAATAATGATGCAGCAACCAAATATGGATTAGTTAATCTCTCAATAATGTGCCCATTATCTTTCACACTATTTTTCTTTCGTAGAATATAAATCATTCCTTTAAATTCTTACCAAATTGAGCTTCATATAAACGGCGATAATGACCATGTTTTGCCAATAATTCTTTATGCGTTCCTTCTTCTAAAATCCCCTTATCACTAACTACTACAATTCTTGTTGCATGTTTAATCGTCGCCAAACGATGCGCAATAATCATTGTTGTTCGACCTTCTGCTAATGAATTCAACGATTCTTGAATCACTTGCTCTGTTTCTGTATCTAAAGCGGATGTTGCTTCATCTAAAATCAAAATAGGAGGATTTTTCAAAAACATTCGAGCAATTGCAACCCGTTGTTTTTGTCCACCTGAAAGTTTTATTCCTCGTTCGCCAATAATCGTATCTAACCCATCCGACATATTTTCAATCACATGTTCTAAATGAGCTAATTTTACTGCTTGTAAAATTTCCGCTTCTGTTGCTTCTAATTTCCCATAGGCAATATTTTCTCGAATCGTTCCTGGAAAAAGAAACACATCTTGTTGGACGATCCCGATTTGACTTCTCAAAGAGGCCAATGTCATTTCTTTGATATTGATACCATCAATCGTAATTTCTCCATCCGTAACATCGTAAAACCTTGGCAATAAATTACATAAAGTTGTTTTCCCAGAACCACTTTGCCCTACAAAAGCAACCGTTTCTCCAGGAATAATATGCAAATCAATATTGCTCAATACTTTTTTTGAATCCGCATAAGAAAAAGAAACATCTTTATACAAAATATCACCATTTAAATGATCAACTTTCATTGCATTAGGCTCATCTTGAATCATTGGTTTTTTATCTAATTCTTCTGTAAAACGTTTAAATCCAGCAATTCCTTTCGGATAACTTTCAATCATCGTATTAACTTTTTCAATAGGACGAATAAACACATTGGATAACAAAATAAAGCCAACGAAAGCTCCTTCAGTAATTTCGCCTCTGATTGTATAATACGCTCCGAAAATTAACGCAAACAAATTAATCAAGCGAATCAAAAAATAGTTATAGGCAGAACTAATTCCCATTACTTTATAAAAAAGAATTTTAGACTGTCTATAGGCTTGGTTTAGCCCTTTAAATCG
This sequence comes from Enterococcus sp. LJL99, assembly GCF_054871725.1. NCBI lineage: Bacteria > Bacillati > Bacillota > Bacilli > Lactobacillales > Enterococcaceae > Enterococcus > Enterococcus sp. LJL99. The sequence goes on along the minus strand of NZ_JBTXLT010000018.1, from coordinate 20,936 downwards.
GTGACGTTCAAATGGCTCATTAGCAAATGATTGTGTTACACGAACGCCACTAACAGAAGCTTCTACCCCAGCATTAAAATCACCTAAATTATCGTAAATTCTCGTATTAACATCTGTCATTTTTTTATTGAAAAAAACTAAAGCAATCGTTATAAATGGTAACAAAATAAATGTTGCTAAAGCTAATTGAACATGTATTCTGAGCATCAAAATAAAGGCGCCGATTAAAGTCATCACGGTAATAAAAACATCCTCTGGTCCATGATGCGCCACTTCAGAAATCTCAAACAAATCAGTCGTCAATTTACTCATCAACTTACCTGTCTTTTGATTATCATAATATTCAAATGGCTGTGTTTGCAAATGTTCATATAGCTCTTGTCTCATATCTGTTTCGATATTTACCCCTAATTTATGACCATAAAACACAACGATATACTGCAAAAAAGTGTTGATTAAATAAAATAAAAACAAGCCCGCGCAGACAAGCGCAATCAATCTAAAATTACCTTTTGGCATAATTTTATCAATTACTTGATTAACTACCACTGGAAAGGTCAACTCTAAAAGACCTGCCAAAATCGCACAACCAAAATCTAATATAAATAAAGCCTTATAAGGCCGATAATAACTAAAAAATCGCTTTAACATCTAATTCCCCCTTCGTTGTATAACAAGCCATATTATACGCAATGAAAGCACAGTATGTAAAGAAATAAACAATGAACAAAAACAGTTCAATCAGCGTAAAGTATAAATAATCGCAAAGAAAAACGATTAAATTCATCACAAATAAGCTAGAAATTGTCTGAAAATTCTATTTAATTTATAAATTAATGCAAAACTCTCCTTTACTTTCGTCTCTTTTATCGAATATACTGTAAAAAAGCGATAATTAACGAAAAGAGAATCATTTTAGTTAATTAAAACAAACAATCACAAAAATTAATTTGACTCAAATAAACTGACTTTAATACTAAATTTTTTTTGGAGGAATTCTTTTGATAACAACCATTATTTTTGATGTAGACGATACCATTTATGACCAACAAGAACCATTTGAAAAAACAGTTCGAAAAATTTTCCCTCATGTTTCATCAAATGATTTTGACAAACTTTATATTCGTTTTCGTTTTCATAGCGACGGCTCTTTTTCAAAATCAACTTCTGGTGAGTGGTCAATGGAACAAATGCGTACCTACCGTATCAACGAAGCACTTAAAGACTTAAACTATCCAGCTATAACAGAATTACAAGGAGTCGCCTTTCAAACAGCTTATGAAGAAGAATTAAATCAAATTAACATACATAAAGAAGTAATTAAAGTGTTAGATTATTTAAAAGAAAACAAGATTCCGATGGGCGTGATTACAAACGGTCCCTCACTTCATCAACAAAAAAAAATTCAGCAACTAGCCTTAGAAAAATGGATTCCCCATAAACATATGCTAGTCTCTGGAGATACCGATTTTCATAAACCGCAAGTGGAGTTATTTAATCTTGCTACCCAAAAAATCGATTTGATTCCAGCAAATACTTTGTATGTAGGAGATAGTTTTGAAAATGATATGATTGGCGCTGCGAATGCTGGTTGGCAAGGGCTTTGGTTTAATCATCGTTCACGAAAAAATCCTAATAAAGAGATTGAAATTAAGGCAGAAATAAACGCATTCGATCAATTGTTGCCAACAATAAAAAAAATAATTCATAACTAATTTACTCTAAGGTTTATTGCTTATCCAAAACCAATTTCTAGTACGAATCGCCTTAGAAATTTTACTAATAATCAAAAAAAGAAAGGGAAGACAACAGTCAAAAAAACGTTGTCTTCCTCTTCCTTTCAATTAGTTTTATCCAAATCAAACAACGAAAAATAAACTAACAATGCTGTTAAACTTAAACCATCTTTAATTTGATTATTCATAATCATCTCTTTGACTTTTTTACAATCAATCCATAAACATGAATTTATTTCAGCTGCATCTATTTCATTTTTCTGGTTTTGATTTTCAGCTAATTTACCAAAAAACAGCTGAAACTTTTGATTTGAACTTCCATTACTCGGAAAATACGAATAGCTTTTTTCTTGCAGAGATACTACATACCCCGTTTCCTCTAAACACTCTCTTTCAGCAGCTTTAAAAGGCTCTTCTCCAGGTTCAATATTTCCTGCCGGAATTTCTAGGCTTAATTTATCAGAGATATAGCGATACGCGTTTACAAATAAAATTTCTTGCTTTTCATTTTGAATCACAGTTGCTACAGATTCCTTTTGAAAATCAATCACATAGTAGTTAGGAAAATTAAACCCATTTTTAGTTGTAATATTATCTAAATAAACATGAAACCATTCATTTTCTAGCAAAACTTCTCTACTATTACGAATAAAATAGTTCAACTATTGTTCCTCCTTTTTGAGAAAACATAGCTAAGGAATGTCCGAAAACTATTTAGAAGTACCTATGTCCAGCTAAATAACGAAACTATTCGCCGTAGCATTTTTCTATTCATTGTGATTTTGCACTCAAAAGCTACTAGCCATGTTTTTGCGCAATTTTATATTTCTGGAGAAAGTTCTTCTCCAATACTTAATATACTACGAATATCATCTTCTGTTAGTTTAGATAACTGTTCTTCGCTTCCTTGAATTACCTTTTGGAACAACTCTCTTTTTTCTTTTTGTAATGAATTCATTTTTTCCTCGACGGTTCCTTCGGCAATCATCCGCCAAACCTCAACGACATTTTTTTGACCCATACGATGAGCTCGCCCAGCAGCTTGTTCCTCAACCGCAGGATTCCACCAAAGATCATAGAGAATAACCGTATCCGCACCTGTTAAATTCAGTCCCGTTCCACCCGCTTTTAGGGAAATCAGGAAGATATCTCGTTCGCCTTCATTAAACGCATCAGCCATTTTGATTCGCTCTTTCGGTTTTGTACTACCTCTTAAGTAAAAAGTAGTCAGCCCCAGCTCATTTAATTCTTTTTCGATAATCGATAACATACTGGTAAATTGAGAAAAGAGCAACACTCTGCGATTATTTTCTTTCGCACTCACCAATAAATCTTTTACTTGTTCAAGCTTTCCTGAACCACCTGTATATTCATCAATAAACAAACGCGGATCACAACAAATCTGCCGTAATCTAGTCAAGCCCGCTAAAATACTTAAACGATTTTGCTTAAACGCGGCTTGGTCCATTTTACTCACATCTTCTTGCATTTGTTTTAAATAAGCTAAATATACCGTTTTTTGTTCTTCCGTTAAAACACTGTATAAATTTGCCTCAATTTTTTCTGGTAAATCGCTAAGCACATTCTTTTTATCTCGTCGTAAAATAAATGGTTGAATGATTTTGGCAATTTCTTCTGGTCGCATGCTCCTAAAAGCCGTTTTCGTTGGAAATAGACCTGGTAAAATCATCTGGAAAATCGACCATAGCTCATCTAAATTATTTTCTATTGGAGTTCCACTTAAAGCAAATCGTTGCGGTATTTTAAGACTCTTTAACGCTTGAGCTGTTTTTGTACTACTATTTTTGACCATCTGCGCTTCGTCTAAAATCAAATAGCCTAAATTTAGGGCTTGATACATTTCAATATCTTGTCTTAAACTTGCATAAGAAGTAATCAAAATATCTAAGTTCTCTTTTTCCACTATATTTTGCCGTTCACTTTTACTCCCTGACACTACAACTGCTTTTAAATCTGGTGCAAATTTTTTGATTTCAGCTGCCCAATTATACGTTAAACTTGCAGGCGCAACAATCAAGGCAGGCCCTTTTAAAATCCCCTCTTCTTTTTCAGAAACAAGATACGTAATCGTTTGTACCGTTTTACCTAAACCCATTTCATCTGCTAAAATACCGCCAAATTGATAATAGCTCAACATTTTTAACCATCTAAAACCTTCAATTTGATAATTTCGCAATGTAGCATGAATTCCTTTAGGAACTTCAACTTGAAAATTTTCTGGTTGAGTTAAATTACTGACCATTTGCTTAAAGGAGTCTGAAAAATGAGTATTGACCTTTTTTTCTAGCATATTTTCAATAACAAGTCCTTGATTTCTAGGAACTTGGATGGTTCCTTGAACATTCTTCATATTTTTTCGCAATAACGTTAAAATTTCACTCGTTTGATAAAATTCTTCCGAATCAAAAGATAAAATTTCGCCAGATTCAAGCGTATAAAAGCGATCATTTCGTAATAAACTAGCCAAAACAGCATCGATTTCCTGTTCTGCAATTCCCGAGATATCAAAACGAACATCCAGCCATGAATCAGAATCAGATACTTCAATAGTTGGTTGATGTTGTTGGGCATCTAAAAAGAGTTCTCGTAATTTTTTACCCATCATCACTTCGCCCATTTTACGAAAAGTTGGAATTTCGGCTTTAAAGAAATAATATAATCGTTCGCCAGCAGGTAATTCTTTCTCATAACCTTCAGCAATATTTCGATAATTAAATTTTTCCAACATTGAATGAATTTCTGCCTCTTTTTTCGTTTCTCGAATAACCTCTTGTTGCTTTTCAATTTTAGTTGTAAACGATGAATCCGATGAAAAAACAACATCTCCATACATAAAATCTACTCTGACTTTGATCATTCCTTTTATCTTTCGAAAAACAAAAAGAACTTGTAATGGATGATAAACAATGGTTTGTTCAACTGCTGGACTAATGGAAAGAGATCCAATTTTTTCAAGTAGCGGAATAACCGAGCTGAACAAATCAGATAATTCCTCTTTTTTATATACAATTTGTGGTTTATCCACTCGTTTAAGTAATTGGACTAAAGTTAAATAAATCATTTCTTGCTCTTGCGTCACTTGATAAATTTCATTTTGCTTAAAACCCCAATAATAGTGGGATAAGAATAGTGTAAATGAATTATAGATTTGTAACTGATAGGTATCTTCATCCACTTTATCAACACTGAAACGAATTGGTAATGGCTCATCTTTAAAAACTAGTTGACGATATTTATTTTTTCCATCACTCATATAAAAATGATTCGTTGCACACATTTTAGTTACTAATTGTTTGTCTTGGTCAATTGGTAAAATCAAATAGCGTTTTTCCAATTTTCCTTTTACTTGAACCCCATTTGAGGTCAACAATTGACTCGTCTGGTAAATCGCTGCTAGTTGCTCTAAAATTTCTTGGTCCTCTGCTAAAAAACTACCTTCACCTAAATCGAATTGATGCTTCTTATTAAGCATGAATAACGTTCTTTTTTGATATGCAGATAAAAATTCGCCAATGTTTTTTACAATATATGTTTTAGGTTTTACCCCTTGGTTGCCAATTCGCAAAGATATGCCTAAAACTGATAGCTCTGGATAGTAACTATTCGTTTCAAGCGCATCTAAACAAAATTCCACATGCAAAGGAGAAACAGCTGTTTCTTGCGAAGTTTGAGTTAGTTTTTCGAATCCTTTAGTGAACATTTTTGCTAAGGAAGTATCATTTTTTTGGAGTACTTCTACTTGTTTTTCTGTAATCACCCTAGAAAGACCTTTTTGGCGCAAATACAATTCTACTGCTACCGTATGCTTACAATAACCATGTTCCTCCCAATAAGGACATTCACATTGATCTTCTTCCTTTGTTGTGCCATCAAGTTGAACCAAATATCGTTCTCTACCTAAAACTTCTGCATGCCAAACTTTTTTTGAATGATCTTGTACAACGGAAATCACACGACCTTCTTTCATATAGTTGCGTCCACGATCCACAATTCTTTCTGGTATACTCCACTTCATCGACTCACCTCCAATTTACAACTAGCATCCTGATACTTTTTATTTTTACTTTTTAAATATATGTTGTTCCTAGCTATAACGTTTTCTCTATGTATAACCATTGATTCGTCCACCACCAAAAAAAGTCCTTCTTACTATTATAACAAATTTGATCGCAAATAAGTAAACAGAAACAAAAGAAAAACCAAAGAGAGACAAAAACGAATAATCGACCTCTTTGATTTTTCTTATTTTTAATATAAAACAATTTCGATTTCTATCTACTGCAAGTGAAATTAAGAGCTAAAAACCTTATCCTCCATTAATACGAATCAATGAATTCTTCAGAAAATAATTGAATCATTTATCTTCAATCGTATAAGTAAAATTAGGATTGACTTCTTTGTCCAATTGATCAAAAGCTACTTGCATTCTGCGTTCAACTTCAGCAATTCCTTCTTTATCCATTTTTTTTATATCACTAACATCAATAGGATCACCAAAGCAAATTGTCACACGGCGTCTTTTAAAAAGATCTTTCAGTGTTAAAGGTCCTTGATAAACAGAGGGAACAATCGGAACTTTAGCCATTTTGGCAATTAATGCCACGCCGCCTTTTAAATCTGATGAATGACGAGTTCCGCTAGGAAACATAATTAAGCTTAAATCTGTATTTTTTAAAGTTTTAACTGGCGTTTTGATTGCACTCGGTCCAGGTTTATCTCGATCCACAGGAAATGCATTCGCATGTTTTAAAATAAAACTCAATATAGGGTTTTTAAACAATTCTTTCTTTGCCATAAAACTAAATTTTTTTGGAGTACCTCCAACGGCTAGATATAAAGGTTCCCACCAAGTTCTATGTGGAGCAACCAAAATATAATTTTCATTTTCTGGAAGCCTGTCTTTCTTCTCATAACGAACATTTCCGTTAATAATAAATAATACTACACGAACGACCCCTCGCATAAATCTATAAAACATGTTTTTCTTCCTTTCCTTGTTCCTGTTTATCAGTATGACGAACAAAGATAAATTTGACAAGTCTTTTTCACTATCTTTTAAAAATCTCATAAGAGTTTGGAAAAGCGATTTTTATTTTATCCTCTATTAAATAGATATTGATAACTATCATCCTTAACTTTTAGATATTAATCGATTGTTGGAACATTACTTGCATTTAAATGAGAATCAAAAAAACTCTATCATTAGGTAGATGACCAGTCCACCATGATAGAGCGCGCGTTTTTTTACATATTTCTACTATTTTTTTATTTTTGTACTAAAATTATATGTTTGACTATTTTCGACAAATTTAATGGTTACGTCGAAAAAAATTAAACACCGCCTTTTATAACTAAAACAGAGACAATTGATGCTATAGCTACGAAACTGAACATGATAAAATCCCTCCACTTCCTATTAAAAAATGCAAATCTTTGTGCAAACAAACTATTTGTTAACAGGTAAACCATACCAAACAATTAATAAGAATAAAAGCGCGAAAGATAAAATTTGCCATTTTAGCAAAAATAACTTAAATAATCACATTTTTATACAAAAAGAAATTAGTTTTCTATTTATTATATGCTATAATAGCAAACAGGAGGAGAGAAACCCATGAATATAGGCGATACTTTACATTTTTTTAGAACACAAGCTAATTTCACGCAAAAAGAAATGTTATCCAATCATAGTGATCCATCCATATACTCTAGGATAGAAAACAATAAAAGACCTCCGCGGATAGGAGAAATTAAAGATATCCTAAATAAATTATCAATTGAATCCGAAGAATTTTTTTCATTTGCATCTCTTGATATAGAACAAGACGAATTCAGAAACTTATTTTATTATTGTGCAAATCACTTAGATAACAGTCCAAAAAAGAAAAAAATTTTAAGCTATTATAAAAAATTGTCTGCCCAAAAAAATAAAAGCTTAAAAGAATTATCAAATTATATAGGTATAAAAAATTATTTTTATGATCACTGGGAAGAAGTTACTGAGATAACTGTTGATGAATTAGAATCCATTTTTAATTACTTAATGAATAAAAAAGTCTATTTCCAATATGATTACATATTGATTTCAAACTTAATTCATCATTTTACTGTAAAACAAGCTGATTTAATTATATCTAAAGCTATTCCTATTGCTTTTGAAGAGAAAAGAGATTCTATTACTAAAAATTTTGCTTACAATTCATTGATTAATTTAATTTCTATTCGTTTACATGATAAAGACTATGAACGTGCAGCAAAATATATACGCCTGGCAAAAAAACAAGACAAACTGAATAATAATTATAATTACCGTATGAATATACAATATTTAAGTAATCTCTTATCTTATTTAGAAAAAGGAGAACCCATTTATATGGAACATATTTATAATTTCATTCATATTTTAGAAGATATTGGAGACTATACACAGGCTGACAATATAAAAAAAGAACTGAAAATATTAACTCATAATACTATTAATACATCTAACACAAGACGATATCCAGTTGCATTACTAAATAAAGAGTGATTTTTATCATGGAGGACTATTTAATGTTACACTCAGATGAACGTATTGATCAGTTATTCGCTGACGATATTAAAATTATTCAAAGTAAAGAAGTTTTTTCATTTTCTATAGATGCAGTCTTATTAGCTAATTTCCCAAATTTTCCGAAAAGTGGAAAAATCATTGATCTTTGTGCGGGAAATGGTGCGGTAGGTCTTTTTGCTAGCAGAAAGACCCAAGCTGCCATTACTCAAATTGAAATTCAATCTAGATTAGCCGATATGGGCAGAAGAAGTATTTTACTAAACCATTTAGAAGAGCAGTTGACTATGCTCGAATTGGACTTAAAAAATGCCTCTACAGTGATTAAACCCGATTCAGTTGACTTAATACTATGCAATCCGCCTTATTTTAAGGAATTGGCTAAAAGCCAAAAAAATCCGAATATGTATCTAGCGATTGCTCGTCATGAAATTGCCACATCTTTAGAAGAAGTTATTCACGTGTCTGCTAAGCTTTTAAAAACAAACGGTAGATTAGCAATGGTTCATCGACCAGATCGTTTTCTTGATATTCTTCATGCGATGGAATTGGAAAATATTGCTCCAAAAAGAATTCAATTTGTTTATCCAAGAGTTGGTAAAGAAGCAAATACACTATTGATAGAAGGAATCAAACAAGGAAAGAAAGACGGTTTTCGTGTACTTCCGCCACTTTATATTTATGATGAAAACAATGAGTATCAACCCGAAATGAAGGCGATGTTATTTGGAGAATAAACACTATTTTTATGTTCTGCTTTGTAATGATCAGAGCTTCTATGGCGGCTACACTACCGATCCAACTCGAAGACTAAAAGAGCATAATAAAGGGGTTGGTGCAAAATATACCCGCATTAAATCTCGTTTACCAGTAAAAATGATTCATTTAGAAGCTTTTGAAACGAGAAGTCAAGCAACTAAAGCAGAAGCTGCGTTTAAAAAAAATACACGTAAACAAAAGGAAGTTTATTTAGTAGAAATGAAGTCTTCTAGCTGTTTAAATCATATCATCGATTCTGATTCTTAAACTCTTGTTGATTTCGTAGGGAATGTGACAAAAAAACTCATTCCCTTGAATCTCAACCTTCCCGAATTAAATTTAAAAAGATAATTGGTAAGACAAATAATAAAAATAATGGAACAACTGTTTGGACTGGATCAGACAAGATATTAGCTGCTAAATTCATGCCAAATTGCTGTAAAAAAGAGACTGGATTCTCATTAATAAGAATCCCATCTAATTGTTCACTTTTGTTCTTAATCCCTATTTTTTGAATAATTTCTTGATCTACTTCTGCGATAGGAAGCTTCTGAACTAAACGTCCCTGAACCAATCTTCGATAGATAGTCCCAATATCTCCTTCACATCTAATCAAGGTAATAATTGGTTCTTTTTGTTTATCTAGTACCGAAACTTCTGTATCACGTATCACTTCATTTTTTGTTATTTTATAAAAATAAACCTCTTTAAAATCTGTCGCATAGATCATCTCTTCTTGTTGTACTTTATCCATTGCTTGCAATAATACCTCTTGTCCATAAATACTATGCGACATTAACACATAATTCCCCGCTCCTAACTCTTGATCTTGATAGTAGGTAGCCACCCCATTTAACAGATTTTCATTATACAAACCTGCCAAAATAGGCAAATCAATGTTTACTGATGGAATCGTAAGTTTTCCTATTCCCCAACTATTGATATTTTCTTGCATATCAGATTTCGCTTTTGCGTAATTTGCAATATTAACGCTGGCTATTTGACGTTCTTCATAAAAAGAGTTCATGATTTTATCCGTATTATATGCGTACAATTGATCAGAATTGCCTACATCGATTACTTCTAACTCCGGTTCTTGAGTCATTTTGAAATAACCATAAATAGCAATCACTAAGACGGTAATCATTGTGACTAACAAGACAACAAATAATCCTCTCGTAATCAGGATCAAACGGTGCAAGTTTCGTTTGGCACGTAAAGAAATCTCAGGTACTTTAGCTTTAGATTTTTTTACTAAAATACGATAAATAATACCTAACGTCAAAAAAATGACCGCACATAAAATCAAAGTGGATAGAACAATGTTTTGATAGCTCCACAGATTTCTTTTTTCTACTTTCCTTTGAAGCGCTTCTTCATAGGGAATACGGTGTCCATTTACTAATAAGCGATAGGTGTTAATTCCAGGCGGTGTACAAGTCAACAAAGTAACCATGTCCTTTTTAGGTGTTATTTGCACCTTATCAACACTTTCAGGCAGTACTTCTTCAAACGATTCTATCTCGTAAGCCAAACGCTTCCCTAAAATATTAACAAAAAAAAGATCCTTTTCTTTTAAATTACGAATATCTGTGAATAACACTTGATTCTGAACCCCGCTGTGTCCTGTAATAACTGAACGCGTATTTTCCCCACCAATTGGAATGGACGAATTTTCAAAGTGTCCTAAACCTTTATTAAGTGTTTTATATGACGTTCCATGATAAAACGGTAAATTATCAATGCCAATTGCTGGAATGTCAATTGTTCCCATCACACCTCCTTCATTAATAATTTGTTGATAATCAATAGCATCTTCAGCACCTGATAAGCCTTGTTGCTTATTAAAAATTGCTTTATTGTACGTTTCAGCTGCTTTCATTTGTTGATCTAATTGTTCTTTACTTAATTTCTCTTGGGTTTCATTATAAACACTGACTGCTTCACTTCGAGTACGATTAGCTAAGTAGTTCGCTACAATAGGATATAATAATAACAGTAAACCACTAATAATCATCGTAAGGGCAAAATATAATAAAAATGAATGCTTTTTCTTTTTTGACTGTTTAGAAGTGTTCCCTATATTTCTTTTTTTCCTGTTATCAGAATGAGGGGATTTAAGCTTTTTTTTCTTTCTAGGTGCTTTTTTACTTCGTTTTTCTCTATCAAGAAGAGTTTGTGCTTTCTTTTCTTTTTTCATAAATTCCCCTCCTCAATGAATTTAAGCTTGTTTCAGACGAAAAATTGTTGTACTTCTTTATAAAATATTTTTTTATGATACGAAGATAACTATTCTAAGAAAAATAACTCTATAATCTAAACTCATTTAATTCTTTTTTGCTCACCGTCCGATACTTTGTGCTACAATTTTCTAAAAACAAACTATGTTATTTATATTTTACAACCAACGATTTTCTTGTCAATTTCAATTTAACTCAATAAATACTTAACAACAGAAACAAAATATTCATTCCAGTGAAATTAACAAAAAAAAACAAAAATAAATTTTCTTGAACCAGCAAAAAAAGCGAATCAAATTTTCAAAAAAAAGTATGTATAAATCGTTATTAAATAAAGAGAAAAATAAAAGAAAATCAGAAACACAACTTTTCTTAAGAAAATCTTAATATAAAACTGAAATAGCCTAATTTTTGTAAGATATTGCTTTTTAGATTCTATAAGTTATGGTGTTTCATTCCAAACAAAAAAAGACCAAACTATCAGCCAAAAAACGCCTAGTTTAGTCTTACTTGTTTATATAAAAATCAAGCATTAAATATTAATTTTAAATTTATTCCTATTTTCCGAAAAACTTACTCAAAAGCAAGAAAAGAATCATTTTTTGTAATGAATAAACGAAACTTACTTCCAATAATGAAGTCTATAAAATAACATAAACGAATACTTTAGTTTTAAGGCGAGCTTTAGTTACGCTAAAAAGAATCCGTTTTTATTTATAATTCCCATTTTTTCTTAAACAATTTTAGCACCTAGAACATTCTCAAAATGTTTTAATGCCCACTCATGTCCAATTGGATCAAAGCTCGCTACTGCGGATTGATGTACGTATATTTCATACCCTAAATTATAGGCATCTACTGCCGTATGCAAAACGCAGATATCAGTACAAACACCAATCAAATGAAGTTCAGTAATTTTTCGTTCTCTTAATCGAATATCTAAATCAGTTCCACTAAAAGCTGAATAATGACGCTTATCTAACCAATAAACAGACTCTTTTTCCTTGCTCGCATCATAGAGTTGAGCTACTTTTCCATAAAGAGCTCTCCCATTAGTTTTTGCAACATTATGAATAGGAAAAAGATTACGCTCTGGATGAAAAGAGTCATTAGGATCATGACAGTCAATAGCATAAACAACAAACTCATTTTCATCGATAAATTTTTGCGTAATTTGAACCATTTGATTTTCGATGGCTTGACCGACTATCCCAGTAGTCAACAACCCATCTGTGGCAACAAAATCATTCGTATAATCAATTGAAATTAAAGCTTTCATATAATTCCCTACTTTCATCAAACAAGATGTTTAACAAATTCAATGACCATTTGGGCAGATCTTTCACCCGCAACTTCTATAAATTCATCAAATGTCTGAGTTGCTTGTTGGTCAGCTGTATCGCTGATTGCTCGTACTACCAAAAATGGCGTATTAAATTGAGTAGCCGCTTGAGCAATCGCAGCACCTTCCATCTCACAAGCTAAAGCTTCTGGAAAATCATTAAGTATTTCTTTTACTCTTTCTGTATCATTTACAAAGGAATCCCCCGTAACGATTAGACCATATCTAGCTGATAAGCCTGTTTTTTCAGCCGCTTTTCTCATTTCACTTTTTAAATAATCACTACATTCATAAAATAAAGGCATACCTGGTAATTGACCTGGCGCATAACCAAAATTTGTTACATCTACATCAAAATAGGCAAGCTTATCTGCAATGACAACATCTCCAACTGAAAGACCTTGGCCAATTCCACCTGCTGACCCTGTATTAATGACCATATTCACTCCATATTGATGAATCAATAAAGTTGTCGTTACCGCAGATAACACTTTTCCAATACCTGAACGAACCACGATTACTTCATGACGACCTAATGAACCAGAAATAAACAATGCATCTGCTCTTTCCCACGATCGAGTATCCGTCAATTGTTCTTTTAAAATTTTTACCTCTTGATCCATCGCACCAATAATTCCAATTTTCATTACAGTTTTTCCTCATTTCTTTTCTATAAATTTAAAACAATAAATATAACGATGATCAACAACAAAGCAACAATGATAATCGCTTTCGTCAACGTGCTACTTCGTTCACGTATCTTAGTTCGCTCACCTGCCCGACTCTTCGTTATCTCTTTTTGCTTTTTGTGTTCTTTACGATAAAAACTAGAGATTTCTTTTTCACGTTTTTGAAATTCTTTGTCTGCATCTTTTTTTTGTTGCTGGTAATGCATTTCTTCTTGTTTCTCTTGTTCTTCTTTACGCTTTCGTAATTCAGCCCGAGTAACTAGCGGACCTTTGCTCATGGAGAGTCCTCCTTATTTTTCTTCAATTGTTTTAATTCCCAATACATAATAGCAAAAACAGTTTTGGCATCACATATCTGACCGCTTATTATTTTTTCTTTTGCTTCATCTAAAGTTAATTCATAGAGTTCCAATACTTCGTCCTCATCTTGTGGTCGAGGATGTTCAACTTTTTCTAATCCTTCTGCATAGAAAACATGTAAACATTCATTCGCAAAACCTGGAGATAAATACATAGATTGAACACATGCGATTTTTTCAGGACGAAAGCCAGTTTCTTCTTCTAATTCTCTTTTGGCCGCTTCAAGCAGCTGATCTTGCTCCCCTGACTCAAGTTTGCCAGCAGGAATTTCTAAAATGATTTTTTCTAAAGGTTTTCTAAATTGTTTAACCAACAGGATTTTATTATCTTTGGTGATTGGAATCATCGCTACTGCACCAGGGTGAAAGACTAATTCACGTTTTCCCATTTTCCCATTCGGCAATTCAACTTCATCTACGACAACTTCAATGATTTTACCTTTATAAATCGCTTCTCTAGAAATTGTCTTTTCTTCAAATGCTTCATCATTCAAGTTGCATTCTCCTTTTTTCTACTATTATAAGTTGTAAAAAATTCCTCTTTTAATTTGTTTTTTTCGGCTACTTCTTCTACAATTTAAAACTAACTTTCCTTTGATTGTAACGCATATAAAAAAAATTTTCACTTTTTTTAGAAAGAACTTAGCATTTCTATACAGATTTTAACAAATTTTCGCGCTAAAAGTCTTTTTGTTTTACACAATTGAACAACAGTTGTAACTATTATTAAGAGATGGTTGAACAAGATACGGTTGTGTCACACGTACAGTTTTATTGGTAAAGGATCAACTATCCATTATTGAATCAAATACAAAGTTTACTACTGCTAAAGTCTTAAAAAAACACTAAAACGAGCAAGTAATTCTTACGTTTTCACTAAATATTAAAATCAACCTCTAGACGGATATTCTTTCTAAGGTTTAATGTGATAAAATGATTTATGTAGCGAAGTAGAACTTCGATGAAAAGAATGATTGGAGGGTATTAAAAATGAGAAAACGAAATACGATTAAATTAATTGCTGGGTTAATTTTAGTTTCTATAGTTTTTAGATCAACTGTAGTGGATAGACCAATATTTTTTGCTGCGGTCATCTTAATAATCGCTTTTCTATTTTTAGTTAGAAGACCAGGCAAGAAAAAAGTTAAAAAAACGGATAAATTACCTAACTTAACAAAAACAAAAGAAGATCATTACGCTCAATTAGGGCTGACCGATCAAGAAATCACTTTTTTTAGAGATACAATGAACATTGCCAAAAAGCAAATCGACCAACTACAAGAAAATATGACTAGCTCTACAAAATTACGTGCGATTGATTTAAGAAACGACACCTTACGAGTTTCAAAAGCTTTATTCAAAGAATTAGTTAAAGAACCTAAAAAACTACATTTAGCGAATCACTTTTTGTATACTCATTTACCAAACTTAGTCGATTTAACCAATAAGTATTTAGAAATCGACGCACATGAAATAAAAAATAAACAAACCTATGAAAAATTGGAAGAAAGTGCCCAAATCATCGATCAAGTTTCTAAATTGATCAAAAAAGATTATGAACAGTTTGTCGCTGATGACTTAGAAGATTTGGATGTTGAAATTTCCGTTGCCAAAAACAGTCTAAAAAGAGATAATGGAGATAACAATATTTAACACTTATTATTTTTAGGAGGTAACTTATATGGAAGAAAACAAATCCAAAGATGTGACACCAGTTAATGACACACTGGATGATTTATTGAACAATCCTTTTTCAACACCTGTTGATTCATTAACAAGTACACAACAAAATGAAATAACAGCTCTAAAAGAACAACAAGCAGCTGCTCGTTTAGTAGATAAATTACCTGAGGAACGCCAAGCACAAGCGAGAGAACTTGCAGCTAAAATTGATGCGCAAGACTCGCAAGCTGTTATTACTTACGGTTCTGCAGCTCAAACCAAACTAAGTGAGTTTTCACAATCTATGCTAAACCATGTCCAATCACAAGATATCGGTCCTGTTGGGGATTCACTTACTGATTTAATGTACCGCTTAAGTGAAGCAAATCCAGATGAACTAAGAACTGGCGAAGGTAATTTTTTACAAAAAATGCTTGGTAGAGCGAAGCAATCAATTTTTGAAATAACGGCTAAATACCAAAAAATCGGGGCTCAAATCGATAAAATTGCTGTTAAGCTTGAAAAAGAAAAAGATGGCTTATTAAAAGATAATTTGATGCTTGATCAACTATATAACAAAAATAAAGATTACTTTGATGCATTAAATATTTACATTGCTGCTGGCGAGTTGAAAATGGAAGAACTTCAAATAACCACTATTCCAGAAGCTATGAAAAAAGCTGAAGAATCTGGTGATCAGATGGATGTTCAAATCGCAAATGATTATACACAATTTTTAGATCGTTTAGATAAACGAACACATGATTTACGTTTAGCTCGTCAAATTACGATTCAGCAAGCTCCTCAAATTCGTTTAATTCAAAATACAAATCAAGCGTTAGCGGAAAAAATTCAAGCATCTATTAATACTGCTATTCCACTTTGGAAAAACCAAGTAGTCATTGCATTAACCTTGCTACGTCAAAAAGATGCAGTTACCGCACAACGTCAAGTTTCAGAAACAACGAATGATTTATTGAAGAAAAACTCTGAAATGTTGAAAATCTCAGCAATTGAAACAGCTAAAGAAAATGAACGTGGTATCGTTGATATCGAAACTTTACAAAAAACACAAAACGACTTAGTTGAAACAATCCAAGAAACATTGAGAATTCAGCAAGAAGGAAAAGAAAAACGTCGTGCAGCTGAAATTGAATTAGGTACGATGGAAGAAGATTTGAAAAACAAACTATTAGAATTGACACAATAATCAACAAAAAAACCACCAAATGCTATAATTCGCAATTGGTGGTTTTTAATTGTGCTACACGAGTTTTCGAGATTAATGTTCCCAATATTTATCATAACTATTAATTTTTGCTTTGAAAATAATAATCAGCATGAAGAGAACAATTTGGGTTAAATTTATGGTAACAATTCGGACAGTTCGGACTTTTTTTATATTCTAAATAATTCATTTGATTGAGACAAGCCCCACACATCACTATCTTATCGCTATTTTGTCGTTCAACGGGCCACGGTTTAAAGGTATGCATCTCCTGTTTATTATGACATTGGTAACAAGCATAATATTTTTTACAATCAAAACATTGATTCGCAATTATATCTTCTGCTGAATGATAATGAACGCAACGTCCAAAATAATCAACCAATTCTCCATAAATCACGGTCATTTAATCATCCCTTTTACCCGTTTAGCAATCACAACTGTCAAAATTGCTTTGATTGTATCCCCTGGAATAAAAATCAAACTAGCGAGCAAACTACTAGTAATAGAAATTTGAGAAATGAGGCTCACCCCTAACGCACCACAAAAATCAATAAATAGCACACCCAAAAGAAAAACTATCACAAATGATCGCCAACTATTCTGATTGTTCGGATTAAATTTTTCTGTCATTAAACCAATCAAAAAAGTAGAAATAGGATATGCATATAAATATCCTGCTGTTACATTGAAAAAGACACCCATTCCACCTGATCCGCCTGACAAAAAAGGAAAACCAACAGCTACTAATACTAAAAATAAAACAGAAGCAATAGTACCGTTTCTTTTTCCAAGTATTAAACCACTAAGCATAAAACCTGCATTCTGAAGAATGATTGGCACTGGTAAAAGTGCTATCGGGATTGGTGGAAATAATCCTAAAATAATTATAATACTGATCATAATCGCTATTCTTGTAATATCACGTGCTTTCAAACTATTTCCCCCAATAAACTAAATTTATAGTCTTACAATACTCTTATCAAACAAGTTTGTCAACTTAAAAATAAAAATAGGGTGACTATTCTTTTCTAGTTAGTTTTTGTGAGAAAAAATATGCGATTCTTCAAAAAAATTACGAAATAGCTGAAAGCTATAGTAGTGAATCTATTTTCAAGTTAACTGAAATGCACGAACTTATGTTATGTTTTTAGTCATTATTATCAACTATATTTTTTGAAAATTAAAATTTTTGATTCATTTTCAGATACCTTCTAGGAACATAAAACGTTTATACTCAATAGAAATGATTTCCACTTAATATATTTCACTTTTTTATGAGTTACCGCTTATTTTCGCGCTATCACTTACTCAAGCTATTAAGTAGCCAACATTTTTAACTCCTCTAAAACCTCTTGAAACTCAGCTTCCAATTGATCTTTTTCACTTCCTGAAACCATTGATAATTGAGTCATCAAATAGACCTTACGATTTTCTAAAAGTAGTTTTTCTTGATGCTTTTGTTCTTGTTCGATTGTACGATTTTTATCTTGATCACTAATGATTTTTTTCTGATTAAGTTCCCATTTTTCAGTGGCTACTTGATTAATAAATGATTCATCATGCGAAATAAATAAAATCGTTCCTTGATAGGCTATCAATGCAGCTTCTAGTTCTTTAATCGACGAAATATCCAAGTGGTTCGTCGGCTCATCTAAAAGCAATACATTACAATCGCTCAAAAGTAACTTGGTGATTGCAACTTTACTTCGTTCTCCACCACTTAAAACATGTATATTCTTATTGACCTCTTCTCCGCGAAATTGCATATGTGCTAGTAAATCTCTTACTACTTGCTCATCATACACGGTTCCTTCTCTCACTGCTGACAAAATAGTCTGTCCTTCTTTAAGATCTTCAAACGTTTGGCTAAAATAACCAAATTTGATTCCTTGCGCGAAATCAAGTCCTGCGTTTTTAGCAAAAAGTTGTTTTAATAATGTCGTTTTACCGGCACCATTTGCGCCAACTAAAGCCGTTTTAGAACCATTTTTCAAAGTAAAGGAAGCATCTAATAATAATTTTTTGTGTTTTACTTTTAAATTGTAATGCTCTGCGCGAATTAGTTCCTTACGATGAATCCTTTTAGCAGCTGAAAAAGGAATCACTAAACGCTTTTTTTCATTTGGTTTGTCAATTACTTCTAATTTTTCTAAGCGACTTTCCAAAGCTTTTACTTTGTTATCTAGATTTTTCTTCGCACGTTGATTTCCCATCTTATGCAATCGAGCTTCTGAATTACCCATTCGTTTCGGTGTTTTCCGAGTATTCTTACTTTTATCACTAACGGTTGACATGGCTTTTTTTATCTGTTGTTGCTCTGTTTGATACTGCTCATACTTTCTTTGTTGCTCCAAATCTTGTCTGTTTTTTTGTTCTTCGTAAATATCATAATTACCCTCATACATCGTTAACTGTCCTTCTTTAATTTCAAGAATTTTATTAACTACTCGATTCAAAAATGAACGATTGTGAGAGATTACTAGTAAGGTCCCATCATACGCTACTAATTTCTTTTCTAAAAATGAGAGTCCCTTTTTATCTAAGTGATTGGTCGGTTCATCTGCTAAAACAATACCTTTAGGAATCCGTAAAGCTTCTTGAATTCTTTTTTTCGTCTGCTCTCCACCACTCATTGCAACTTGTGCATCAATCAATTGATCAATACTTGCAATTTGATCCGTTATAACTACTTCACCCGTTGTAGGCAGACATGTTCCTTGGATAATTGAAAACAACGTTGATTTTCCACTACCGTTATCTCCTACAATCCCGATTTTACTTCCGGTTGGTATGTTTAAATAGGTCGTGTGAAATAACTCCTTTGCCCCAAAACTGATACTAATATTTTTTAATTCGATGGACATAAAAAAACCTCCTTCAATCCTGAAGAAGATGCCTTTTCCTATTTAAATAGTCACTTTCAAGATATAAGATTTCCCCTATAAAATAAACACAACAAAAAAAGGTCGTTTACTTATTTATAGCGAAATATCCTACATCATATAGTTAAAGGACATTATTCTAGGCACACTCATCTACTTACAGAATTTAATTTTTCGCAAATGCGGATTAAATTAGTTGTTTGCAGATGTATTGTACATATTAGAATACCTATCCCTTTCTTAAGTTGAATCCAGTTTACCAAAAATAGCTTAAAATTTCAATAAAAACGTAAGATTAGTTGTTTTTATTGCTCTTCATGATACAATATAGTAAAAATTACTTTTATTTGTTAGAAAGGATGATTAGATGCCTCGTTTTAATTCAAAGGAAGAAGAAAAACGATACTATGAACAAGAAGCAACTGAAGCTGAGTTTTCAAGTTGGTATCATCAACAAGAGCTTCCAGAATATGAAAAACCCTCTTTAACTGTTGATATAGTTTTAATGTGTTATAACAAAGAAGAAGACCAATTGAAAATTTTATTGATTAAGCGTATTGGTCATCCCTATAGAAATTCTTGGGCATTACCTGGCGGATTCGTTAATCGCAATGAATCGACTGGAGAAAGTGTATTAAGGGAAACACAAGAAGAAACGGGAGTCGTTATCTCTAAAGATAATATTGAACAATTACACAGTTTTAGTCGTCCTAATCGCGATCCTAGAGGTTGGGTCGTTACAGTCAGTTACTTAGCTTTTATTGGCGAAGAAACGCTGACGGCTGGAGACGATGCAAAAGAGGTCCGCTGGTTTACTATGGAACGTAAAAAAGACACCCTTTACTTAAAAAATGAAGATGTCGAAATTATCTTATCGTTAAAAACAGGTGAATCAACTGGAAAAGACACACTTGCCTTTGACCATAGTGAGATTATTTTAAAAGCCTTTAACCGTGTTGCAAACAAAATGGAGCATGATCCGCAAGTATTACAAGTATTGGGAGAAGATTTTACTATTACCGAAGCTAGAAAAATTTTCGCTAAATTTTTAGGCGTTAATTACAAAAACATTGATCATTCGAATTTTAAAAAAGCCATGCTACAACATTTTGAGGAAATCGGTGAACGTCCTGTCGGAATCGGTCGCCCATCGAAAATTTATCAACTTAAGGCAAAAGATTATTTACATTGATTGTTTACAACAGTCAATGTAAATATCTTAATTTAATAAAAAACAAAATAATTATATTTCTTATAAAATTGAAAAAGCTATGAACATAGAAAAATCGGCTCTATAATTTATGGGACTGATGAATCAGAAATGATTCTTCAGCCCCATTTTCATTTTAAGTATAAAAAAACATATCGTTCTCATGTATGATTAATTTACCACAAAAAAACAAACAGAGAGGACGATATGTCTATGTCAAATGATATCAAAAAAATGCTAAGAATTACAGATAAA
>NZ_JBTXLT010000017.1:0-48522 GCF_054871725.1 Enterococcus sp. LJL99 | reverse complement strand
TGCGAAAGAAGGTAAAAAAGATGAATAACACAACAAAATTTTTTAAATCCTATCGTTTTCTACAAGTTTTAACAGGAATTCTGTATCTCCTCATGGCTGTTTTAGCGATGAGGTATACAGAAGAAAATATTGTGGAAGCCGTCCAATTAATTGGTGTCTTCGCATTGATTAAAGGTTTCTTCAATATTATGAATCGAGACAGAATTGCGCAACGTACCCATCATAAACAAACATCAGCGATTCTTTTAGGCGTTGTTGACCTGATTGTCGGTTTGATTTTAGTGGTTGATATCTCATTGGATCTCCCCTCGTTAGCAATGTTATTCGGCATCTGGTTTATCAGTGACGCAGTGATTTCGTTTTTCCTGTTAGATTTAGCAAAAAGAATTTCCATGCCTTACTACTATGTTTCTTTGGTTGTGGATCTGCTTGGTGGATTAATCGGCTTGATTTTATTGATTGCCAATGAAACAACAATCATTAGTGTTCCAGCCTTAATCAGTTATTATTTCTTAATGTTCGGCTTTATTAAATTAATTGGCGGCGTAATTAACAAACATAATTTGCATACCTTAGAAAAATAAAGTGTCGCTTTTTTCGACAGAATTCAAAATTTATAGAAGTAAATACTCTATATACTAAGCTTATCAACAAAAACAACAATCTAAAACAAAAAAAAATTAAAGGACGTGTATATCATGTGTACAAATATAAAAATCAAATCAAAAAGTGGCGAATTGTTTTGGGGAAGAACAATGGATCTGGATATGCCAATGTTTCCAGATGAATCAGGTTTTTACCTTCCATGTATGTTAACTAATTTACCTGCGAATACTGAAATAAGTAGCCAATTGAAAAATTGGAAAAGTAATTATGCCGTTTTAGGTGTGGGAATGAAGGGATCATCGGTCCTATTTGATGGTATCAATGAACATGGTTTAACTGGCGATTTACAAGTATTAAAAGAGTGTGGATGGGGAGAACAAGATGAAATAACAAGTAAACAAAAAAAACCTTTAATTGCAGAAGAATTTGTAACCTTCATTTTAACAACATTTAAATCTGTAGAGGAAATTAGAGCAAATATTGATCAGTTTGCTTTGCTAAATCAACCATATAATTATGGAGGAGCAAGTTTTCATTTTCCGGTACATTTCTCTTTTATTGATGAATCAGGAGATGGAATCGTATTAGAAACTTTAGAAGACGGAAGTTTTGTTACGTTTAATTATATGAATGTTATGACTAATAGCCCAAGATATGATTATCACGAAGTAAATATCAGAAATTACATTGGGATGAGTAATATCAATATGAAGGAAGATAAAACATTGAAGAATGGAATGGTAATAAGCCCGATTGAAGGTGGAACTGGTTATGGAATGTTTGGATTACCAGGTGATTATACTTCACCATCAAGATTAGTTCGAGCTTTCTGCTTATCCAATGCGTTAAATTCATTTGAGAAAGAACAAGGAATTAATGCATTGTATTCTGTTTTTAGATCTGTTATTATCCCTCAGGGGTTAGAACGTAACAAAAAAAATCCAGAAGTTTCTGATTTCACAAGATATTGGTCTGGTTATGATTTAAAAGAGAGAACGCTATATGTTCAAACAGGAAAAGGATTAGCTTTTACGAAGAAACAATTAGATTGTAGTGCAACAGAAATTTCGTATGATGAAATTCAAATAAATATTTAAAAATAATTAGTTTATAATAGTAATAGAATTAGAGTTAAGAAAACTCCTTAGAATAAACTTACGTTTGAACTTTGAACGTTATATTAGTGATATAATACTTATAAAAATGAATGGTTCTGATAAACTGTTTATTGGTACGATGCATCATGAAAAGTAATATGATTCATCGTACTTAATTTCTTTTCGTTTTAGTTTTTTAGTCATATAACAATTAATACATGCATTTTTTTACTTAAAAAAATCAAATTTAAGTAATTGAATGTACTTTAGTAGAGGATATTAACATAATAGGTCATAGATTATAACGATTTATTGATTTGGTTTTTGCTTCAACAGGTAAAATGAGTAAACGTTACAAGGTTCTTTATGTGGAGTTGAATGATGAAGGATAAGGATCGCTTAAACAGACAAAGAAAGTATCATTTAATTGGTCTAAACAAGTAATTAAAAAAATAGAGAAAACTTGATTATTAATTACGATGCGTCTGAAGACTATAGCAATAAATAGATACAGAATTTAATTGGGATTCGTCGTAGAGGAAACAAAAGTAATTTTCTCGGGAATAAGCCTAAAATCACAAAAAAATGAACCTCCAAAATGTTTTTAAAAAAGTTAATCATGAGAAATTATATAGCTTAAAAGTCATTTGGTAATTTGACGATTGAGCAATATAATTTCTTTTTTATCTGATAAAAAGAGGTAGTCACAAAGGTACTACTACGGTATGATAGTGAGAAACAATAAAATAGTGAAGATCTAGCTAATAAGCGATGAGTTGGACAGTCACTTCATATAGAAAAGGAGAGTATTTATGCGAAAAATTAAATTAGTAGAACCATCGTTAAATTATGAGGATCAAATTATTTCCTATCGTGAAGAATTTTTAGCTCATCAAGATAGTATGGATGGAACGTCATTTTTAGCTGAATTTTCTGATGTTAATAAATGGTTAAGATTTATTGAAAAGAATCATCATGAAGAAACAGTGGCAGATGGTTTAGTTGTGGCCACTGAATTTCTTGCTGTTCGTGAGTCTGATAATAAGTTAATCGGAATGGTGGATATTCGTCATACATTAAATGATTATTTGTTTCGAATTGGAGGGCATATTGGCTATAGTGTTCGCAAAAGTGAGAGGAATCAGGGATACGCAAAAGAAATATTGGCTCAAGCGTTGAACTATTGTCAAACTCTTCCTTTAGAAAAAGTTTTACTGACCTGTGATAAAAGTAATCCTGCTTCTGCAAAAGTCATTCAGTTCAATGGCGGTATCTTAGAAAATGAATTATTTGATGAGAACGGACAAGAAGTTATTCAAAGGTATTGGATTTCATTATAATTTACTATATAAAGCATCGAAATTAAGGCAAAGATTTAATTGTTCTCATTATGCTATACTTATGATAGAAGAAACGAAAAAAGGAGCGTAAATAAATGAACGTAGTATTTTGTGATATTGATGGAACTTTTCAGGAAATGGGGGAACCAGTTCCGCAAATTAATTTTGATGCAGTTCATGCGCTACAGAGGCAAGGGGATCATTTTGTTTTCATTACAGGTAGAGGATATGAACAATTAAGTGAGTTAATGGAAGGGTTAGAAACAGAATGTGACGTCATATTTAGTAATGGCGGAGGGTTTAAACGAGTTGGCCAGCCCGTTAGCTATAATCATTGTTTGTCAATAGAAACTTGTGAGAAAACTTTAGCTATTTTGGAAGCACGCAATCTTTTTTATCATTTACATACAAATCAAGGAATTTTGTTGAAACCAATAAAGAATTATCAAGCGAATATTCTGGCTCTTCGAGAAAAATTACTCCCAATGGGTGAAACAGGGAAACAAATTATGGATTTCAAAGAAACTTTTTTTGCAGAAGAATGTCAGCATGTGGAAGAACCTATAGCTTATCTTAGAGAGCATCCAGAAGTCAAAGTGATGAAAATTGAGCTAATGGAAGCAGATGATACGGTTCATTTGGAATTGAGAGAGTTATTGAAAAGTGAAACGACATATATTTTTTCATCGTTTGTTCAATGTTTAGAAATTGCGGATCCATTAAGTAGTAAAGGGGAAGCGGTCAAAGAGTTTATGCAAAGATTTCCTGGAGCGACTAGTTATGGGATTGGTGATGGAGAAAATGATCTAGCAATGCTAGAAGTTGTGAATGTTCCAATAGCAGTGGATAATGCCAAACAAATAGTGAAAGAGCAATGTCAAAAAATTATTGGTGCTTGTGAAACAGGTAGTGTTGGACAATTTATTTTTGCAGAGCTTATCGATTGAATTTTTACCCTAGTAAATTGAAATCAAGAAACGGAAATAGAAAAGTATTTTATGCTATACTTCATTAATAATCAATAACTGAGATTTCATAATTCTAGGAGGAATCTTTATGGATAAAAAAGAAACAAGGCAGCTGATTTTAAATGATTTAGCGTATTATCAGTCTGGAATCAAACAATTATATGCGAAATACTATCAGAAATACTTTATAGTTTTGGTCGTAATCATTCTAGCTACAATTACGGCGATTGCCTCGTATACGTCATTTGGCAGACTTTTAGCAGGTCTTTTATTGTTAGTTGAGATAGCAAGTTTAGTCTATTTGCTACGATTGATGAGTGCAGAAACATTTCATCATTTTTTTGAACAAACAACAGAAAAATTACCAGTAGCATTTAGTGATATGGAAAAAATGACTATTCAAGAAGATGATCAGGCTTATTATTTTTCAGTAAATGATTCTCTTGTGAAATTAAATAAGAAAAATACGAGGAACTTTCCTTCAAAAATTCCGCAATATACGCTTTTAGTTGGTTTTTCAAATGATATAGATAAAGAAACGCTGAAAAAACCGCTTTATTTTTTTTATTACGATATTACTCGGATTTCGTATTCAGAGAATTATAAAAAAGAGTTAGTCAAAAATACCAATTTTCTTGCTAAACGAACCAGAAGAAGAGTAAAGTCTTTTTTATATTCTTTAGTAATACTTATTATTTTATTTTTACTGTTTTATTTTGGTTGAGAAGAGATAAAAAAACGTCTAGAAAATGATTAAGTTCATTCTCTAGACGTTTTACTATTTTGTGTATTCTTTGATGATCGCACTTAGCGTTTGAGCTGCACCTATACCAACGCGAGAATTATAGTATTCAGCAAATCGTTCATCTGCGCTGTACATCTCACCAAGACAAGCATGATATTCAGAAGAATAAGTTGCGCCAGCGAATTCCAACCATTCTTTATGTTTTTTAAAAGCTCGTTGTGCTTCAACAGAAGTTATATCTTGTGATTCAATAACGATTGCCAATGATTCAAAAAGATCTTTTTCAGTGGCTTCCATCGCTTTAAATTGAGTTTCGGTCAAGTTTGCCCATTTCTTATTAGACGCTTCAACTTCTTTTTCGCCATATTTTTCTCTAATTTCTTTTCCATATAAGGTTTCGTTTTTCTCCAAAGCCGCCTTTTTAAAGCCTTCAAATTTTTCTTTGTTTGTCATAATCGTTTCTCCTTTTTGATAACTTAATGTTTTTTCAACAGTCTGGATCAGATGGTTAATTTGCTCACGTCGCTCAACTAGTTGTTGGTGATGGGAAAGTAACGCTTTTTGAAAATCAAAGTCTGAATCAGTAGTAATCTTTTTTATATCTTCTAATTTCATATCTAAGGAACGATAAAAAAGAATTTGTTGCAATCGGTCAATTTCCTCTGTCCCATAAATTCGATAACCTGCTGAATTAATACGAGCGGGTTTTAGCAAGTCGAGTTCATCGTAATATCTAAGTGTTCGCGTGCTGACTCCTGATAAAGTAGCGATTTTTTTAATTGTATATTCCATCTATATCCCTCCTGTTACAAATAGCATAAACCTTTACGTTGCGTTAAGGTCAAGTGTTTTTTCATTTTAGCATATTTTTTTATTAAATCACTGTGAAAAATCAAGTTTTGGGAGTAAAATTAAGATAGCTAAACATCAGTAAATATGATAAAGGGTATTTGAATTTCGTGGATGAATGACGACTTTCAAATTTCCTAATAAAAAGAGGAGTTGACCATATGAAATTAGTTGAAACGCCGATTACGTCAAATATCAATTTAGAAAACCTTTATCCGAATATTACAAGTTATGTTTTTGGGAAAAAAGCAATCAAATATTATAAATTGTATTCGTTGGATCATGTCAGTATCATTTATGTAGATACTTTTGATAAAGTAAACGTGATTATGATAGGAAAGAAACGAAAAATTAAAAAGCAAGAAATTGATTTTGCAATTAAAAAACTATTACATGCAACAAGAGATGAGGTCAAAATTTATCTTGATTTAAAGCATGAAATGCAGGTCAATGGTGTGACCTTGAATGAACCTAGAAAAGATATTCTTTTGATTCAAAAAGAACAATCTACTGACTGAACTTACTTGAAAAATCTGATGTCTAGGGAATCGCCGAAAAAGATAGGGACGAAAAGTTTTGCATTGTCCTTATATTCCCTCCTTTTTTGAGCTTTTTTTCAAAGAGAATTGTGTTAAAAATCGAGACAAAACGACTCATTCGTCTTGTTTCGATCTTTTTTTACTATCATATCAAGTCGAAACAGTGAAAAGCGGTAGATTTTTTTCATGCTTTTGATAAAATAGAAAGAGTGAAAGGATGAGATTAGTGAAAGAAATGATTCAAAAGCATAGAGAAGTGCTAGGATATCTATTTTTTGGTGTCGCGACTACATTAGTAAATATGGGTGTATTCTTTATCTGTAATAATGCATTACAGATAGATTATCGAGTGAGTAATGCAATTGGCTGGTTTATATCTGTACTATTCGCTTTTGTAACGAATAAGTATTTTGTTTTTGAGAGTAAACATGAGGATAGAGCTGGCTTTTTCAAAGAAATGATTTTGTTTTACTGGTATCGTATTTTGTCTTTTATTATTGATATGGCAATGATGATTGTTTTAATCGAATATATTCATACCAGTGATTTTTGGGCTAAAATGATAACTCAAGTTGTGGTCGTTGTGTTAAATTATTTTTTCAGTAAGTTTTTTATTTTCAAAAAAGAAGCGTGATCTAGGCATTCTGCTTAGGTGAAAATGTCCCTTTTTGTTATAATATAACTTAAGATTTTTTAATAAAGAATAGGAGTTAGTAAAATGAAAGAAATTTATAAGGATGATAGCTTAACGCTGCATACTGATTTGTATCAAATTAATATGATGCAAACGTATTGGAAACTTGGTAGAGCTGATTTACACGCAGTTTTTGAATGTTATTTTCGTGAAATGCCGTTCAATCATGGCTATGCGATTTTTGCTGGTTTAGAACGATTAATCGATTATTTATCAAACCTTACATTCTCAGAATCTGACCTTGCTTACCTTAGAGAAGTGGAGCATTATCCTGAAGATTTTCTAACTTATTTAAAAGACTTCAAATTTACCTGTAGTGTTCGATCTGCTTTAGAAGGTGATTTAGTTTTCAATAATGAACCACTAATTCAAGTGGAGGGCCCATTGGCGCAATGTCAGTTAGTCGAAACAGCTCTTTTAAATATGGTCAACTTCCAAACGTTGATTGCAACAAAAGCGGCGCGAATCAAATCAGTGATTGGTGATGATCCGTTGATGGAATTTGGAACTAGACGTGCCCAAGAATTGGATGCTGCAATTTGGGGAACGCGTGCAGCTTATATTGGTGGAGCAGATGCAACAAGTAATGTCCGTGCAGGAAAAATTTTCGGGATTCCAGTCAGTGGAACACATGCACATTCACTCGTACAAGCGTATGGAAATGATTATGATGCGTTTTCTGCTTACGCTCAAACGCACAAAGATTGTGTTTTCTTGGTTGATACGTATGATACATTAAAATCCGGTGTACCAAGTGCGATTCGTGTTGCCAAAGAAATGGGTGATAAGATTAATTTCTTAGGCGTTCGTCTTGATAGTGGGGATATGGCTTACATTTCTAAACGAGTAAGGGAACAACTAGATGAAGCAGGCTATACAGAGGCGCAAATCTATGCTTCAAATGATTTGGATGAAAATACAATCCTAAGTTTAAAAATGCAAAAAGCGAAAATCGATGTTTGGGGTGTTGGAACAAAACTCATCACGGCATATGATCAGCCAGCTTTAGGAGCGGTGTTCAAATTAGTTTCTATAGAAGATAGTGATGGCACGATGAAGGATACAATAAAATTATCTAGTAATGCCGAAAAGGTAACCACTCCTGGGAAAAAACAAGTTTGGCGTATTACTCGTAAATCAGATGAGAAATCTGAAGGAGATTATGTGACATTATGGGATGAAGATCCACGCAATCAAGAAGAGATTTATATGTTCCATCCAGTTCACACCTTTATTAATAAAACAGTTCGTGACTTCAATGCACGAGCGGTCTTGCAGGATATTTTTGTAGATGGCGAGTTAGTTTATGAATTACCTAGTTTAGATGAAATAAAACACTACGCAAAGAATAATTTGGATTCATTGTGGGAAGAATACAAACGTGACTTAAATCCCCAAAAATATCCAGTTGATTTGTCAACGGAGTGTTGGAATCATAAAATGCGTTTGTTAGAAAAAGTTCGTGTAGATGTCAAAGCATTAAGTGAAAATAATTAAACGGAGGAATTGAAATGAGCTCACTGCAAAAAGCAATTATTGAAGAATTAGGGGTAAAACCTACGATTGATCCAAAAGAAGAAATTCGTAAAAGTATTGATTTTATGAAGAGTTATCTGTATAAAAATCCTTTTTTAAAAAGCTTTGTTTTAGGAATTAGTGGGGGTCAAGACTCATCTTTAGCAGGACGCTTAGCTCAATTGACAATGGAAGAAATGCGGGCTGAAACGAAAGACGAAACCTATCAATTTATTGCAGTGCGCTTACCTTATGGTGAACAAGTAGATGAAGCAGATGCGATGCAGGCTTTAGCTTTTATCCAACCTGATATTTCTCTTAGAGTTAATATTAAACCTGCGGTTGATGCTTGCCAAAATTCATTGGTTGAAGCTGAAATCCCAATTAGTGATTTCAATAAAGGCAATATGAAAGCTCGTCAACGAATGATTGTTCAATATGCGATTGCTGGTGAAAAGGCTGGAGCGGTAATAGGGACAGACCATGCAGCAGAAAACATCACTGGTTTCTTTACGAAGTATGGTGATGGCGGTGCGGATATTTTACCATTATTTCGTTTAGATAAACGTCAAGGTAAAGCATTGCTTAAAGAATTAGGTGCCTCGCCAGCAATTTATGAAAAAATACCTACAGCGGATTTAGAAGATGATAAACCATTGGTAGCAGATGAAGTGGCTTTAGGTGTTACGTACAATGATATCGATGACTATTTAGAAGGAAAAAAAATTTCTCAAGAAGCGGAAACAACGATAGAAAATTGGTACAATAAAACTCAACACAAAAGACATTTACCAATTTCAATTTTTGATGACTTTTGGAAATAATTGTTTGGGTGTGTTCAAGGAAAATTTTTTATTAACGTTGGTATCAATTAAAAAAATCGATACTTCCATTTTATTGTAAGTGGGAAACTTCTTTTTTAGCTTTTTTACAGCTATTCAATAATACTTTAAGAATATCTAAAATATCTTCAAATAACTGAAAAAAAGACGATTATCAACTAAAATTAATAAGAAAGAGCAATAAGAAAGAGATTAAAAAAATGAAAAAATGGTTTAGAAAGAACGTATTCAAAAAAAGAAATTTTGATACAGATGTAAATGAGCCCGGTCCGACAGAGGATAATCTGACGACGCGAATACCGCCTAATGTGGTAGGCTTGACGAAGCAACAAGTTCAAACTCGTTATGATGAGGGGAATTACAATAAAGAAGTAGAGGATCTATCAAGAACGACGAAACAGATTATTTTAGATAACTCTTTAACTTTATTTAATTTTATTAACTTATTTTTAGCTGTTTGTGTATTCTTAGCTGGGTATCCAAAAAACGCGCTGTTTTTCTGGATTATTATCATTAATACTTGTATTGGTGTGTTTCAAGAGATACATGCAAAAAAGACGATTGACAAATTATCCATTGTTAATAAGACAGAAGTCACTGTTTTAAGAGATGGAAAATTAGAAACTATTTTTCAAGAAGAGATTGTTTTAGGGGATGTTTTGGTTGTATCTTTAGGGAACCAAGTTCCTTCTGATGGGATTGTCATTTATTCTGAAGGTTTGGAAGTTGATGAATCTTTACTAACAGGTGAATCAGATAAAATCACCAAAAAGGTCGACGATGAAGTTATGAGCGGTAGTTTTATCACTGCTGGTTTGGCTTTCGTAAAAATTACGGCAGTTGGTGAAGATAACTTTGTTTCTAAACTGTCTAAAGAAGCTAAATCTGAGAAGAAATCAACCTCTGAATTGATGAACTCTTTGAATCTTTTGATCAAAGGCTTAACTTTTGCGATTATCCCAATCGGTTTACTGTTGTTTTGGTCGCAATATCGATCAACGCATTCCATTCAACAAAGTGTTTTAGGTGTTTCGGGTGCGTTAGTAAGTATGATTCCAGAAGGCTTAATGCTGTTGACCAGCGTGGCTTTTGCTGTTGGAGCGGCGAATTTAGCTAGAAAACAAACCTTGATTCAACGCTTAGCTTGTATCGAGACATTAGCTCGTGTGGATACGATTTGTTTAGATAAAACGGGAACAATCACCGATGGGACAATGACGTTTAAAGAGCTGATTCCTCAGGGCGGTTTTCCTATCAGAGAACTTGAACGCGCGATGGGAGCTGTAATGGCTGGATTATCAGATCAAAATGCTACAGCTAAAGTACTTAGAGATCGGTTTCCATTATTAAAAGATGAATGGAAAGTAAAACAAGTGATTCCATTTTCATCTGAAAGAAAATGGAGTGGAGTGACTTTTGAAGAAAAAGGATCATTTATCATTGGCGCACCTGAGTTTATCTATGCCAAAGTTCCTAAAGAATTGAAAGAAGTTATCACACCCTATACAGAACAAGGAAACCGCGTATTGATTTTGGTTCATTTTTATGGAAGTGTTGAAAATTTCACCTTACCATCTAGAATTGAAACAGTAGGAATTTTTGTTATTTCAGATACAATTCGGGAAAATGCGGTTGATACATTTTCTTATTTTGTTGAACAAGATGTTACCTTGAAAGTTATTTCGGGTGATAATCCTATCACCGTATCTCAAATTGCCAAACAAGCTGGCATTCATGGAGCAGAAAATTTTGTGGACATGAGTCAAGTTTCTGCGAATACTGATTTTACTAAATTAGTAGAAGAAACGACCGTTTTTGGCCGTGTGACTCCGTATCAAAAAAGAGAATTGATTCAAGCCTTGAAAGAAAATGGACATACGACTTGTATGACTGGTGATGGCGTAAATGATATTTTGTCGTTAAGAGAAGCAGATGTAAGTGTTGCTATGGCAAGTGGAAGTGATGCTGCCCGAGCGGTGGCAGATGTTGTTTTGTTGAATTCTGATTTTAGTTCAATGATTCAAGTTTTGAATGAAGGTCGTCGTGTCATTAATAATGTTGAACGAGTTGCATCAATGTATATGGTTAAAACAATTTACTCTGCGATTTTAGCAGTAACATTTATTTTCTTAGTCTTGCCTTATCCATTTGCACCGTTACAGTTAACACCGATTAATACCTTGACTGTTGGAATTCCTTCATTTATTTTGGCGTTGGAGCCTAATTATCAACGAATTAAAGGACATTTTTTGACTAATATCTTAAGGATTTCAGTTCCAGGTGCACTAACGGTTGTCTTTAATATTTTAGTTTTCCAGCTGGCTGGTGTTTGGTTTAGCTTATCACAAAATGATGTTTCAACAATGTGTGTGTTGCTAACAGGGGCAGTTGGTTTCCAAGTATTGTTAAGAGCTGCACGTCCGCTTGATCTGAAAAAGAAAATAATGATTGCTGTCTTATTGATTGCCTTTCTTGTTTGTTTCCTTATTTTTGGCGATTTCTTTATGTTGACTTCGCTATTTTCAAGAAACATCTTTTTCTATCTACCATTGCTTTTAGGTAGTCGCTCAATTTTTAATTATATTTCATTATTTATGACTCGTTTAATTTATGAAGTAGATAAATTAAAAACAAATCGAAAAAATAGGAAAAAGAAACGAGTTATCTAAACAAGTGAGTGACTGAAAACGATAGCGTTACATTGTTTCCGGTCACTTTTTAGTGATAAAACAAACCTTTAACTATCTTTATAATAGGAAAGTAATGATTTGCCTAATTGGACTAGTATTTAGTAAGAAAATATGCTAAAGTGTAATAGATGTATTTTGTGAGTAAGGGAGAATAGAAGCTATGTATAATTTTATTTTGACTTTAGTCATCATCTTGTCAATCGTTTTAGTGATTGTCGTTATGATGCAGCCAAGTAAACAAAATAGTGCAGCAAGTGCTTTTACCGGCGGTGCTGATAAACTTTTTGGTAAACAAAAAGCTCGTGGTTTTGAAGCTGTTATGCAAAGAGCAACAGCGATTATCGGAGCAGTTTGGATGGCCTTGTTATTTGTTTTAGTATTGTTATCATCAAAATAAAACAGTAAAAGTCTCTCATAAAAATTTGAGAGGCTTTTTTTATCGAAAAAAATTCAGATTTGAAAAAATTTGTCCTTTTTCTTTTAAAAGAATAAAAGGAATATCAACGAGAAGGAAAGGATTCTAACTTTGGCAGAAGCTCATTTTTTTGACCAATCCTTTTTAATAGGGAAGCGACTTTTCACAAGGTTTTATATCTAAAATGTGATAAAATGAGGAGGAGGTGAGTAGAGTGGAAAGAAAAATAAATTTACCAAAGCCATTGTTTACCGAAAATGGCTCCCGTGCAGTGTTACTTCTACATGCGTATTCTGGCAGTAGTAATGATGTTCGCATGTTAAGTCGCTATCTAGAGAATGAATCATTTACTGTTTATTCACCTAATTTTTCTGGACACGCAACACTTTCCCCAGAAGATATTTTAACGAAGTCACCCACTATTTGGTGGCAAGATACAATTGAAGGTATTAATTTTTTACATGAAAAGGGATATGAACAAATTGCGGTTTTAGGTTTATCAATGGGTGGTATTTTTGCAATGAGAACCTTAACGGAACAATTATCAGGTATCGTAGGCGGCGGCTGTTTCTGTTCGCCACTCTTCCCAGTTAAAAATCATGTACCTGAAAATTTTTTATTATACGCAGAAAATGTATTAACGATTGCTGGGACACCTAAAGAAGAGAAAACGGAACGATTAGTGTTTATCAAAGAAGCTGTTTTTGATCAATTAAATGAAATAGAGACCTTTTCACAGCAAACGGCTGATTCATTATCTCAAGTAAAACAACCTGTTTTTCTAGCGCAAGCAGGGCAAGACGAGATGATTGATAGTACAGGCGTTTTTAAAACAGCTGAACAACTTCAGCAAACACAATTTACATTAAACTGGTATCCGAATAGTGGTCATGTGATTACGGTCGGTCCAGATCATAAACAATTAGAACAAGACATAGTGGATTTTTTAAACTCGCTATCTTGGAATGAGGAGAAATAATGACAAAAAAAACAATTAAGGAGCAAATCCTATTTTTCATAGAAAGTCAAAAGAAACAAAGCTTCTCTATGGAAGAAATTGCAGAAGGACTAAACTTGCAAAAGAGCAATGATTTTAAAGCATTAGTTCAAACAATTGCTGCGATGGAAAGAGAACAAACAATTGAATTAAATCGTAAAGGGAAAATTCGATTGTCTCAAAAAGATATTTTAGTAGAAGGAATTTTTAGAGGAAATGAACGAGGTTTTGGTTTTGTAACGATTGATCCAGAAGAGGATGATATTTATATTCCAAAAGAACATACGAATTTTGCAATGAATGGAGATACTGTCTCAGTAGATATTATTCAAACTTCAGACCCCTTTTCAGACCGAGGTGCTGAAGGGAAAGTTGTCGAAATCAAAAAAAGAGCAATTAATCAAATTGTGGGTGAATTTGTTGCTTATAATGAAGAAGAAATTGCGGAGTATGATTTATACGGGTATGTGATACCTAAAGATAAAAAAATCAATACATTAACCGTTAACATTGCGGCGGAAGGAATTAAGCCTGTTGACGGGAGTATTGTAATTACAGAAATCACTCACTACCCAGAACGAGAATATCCAAAAAGTTTAGAGGGATTGGTTAAGAAAGTAGTGGGTCATAAAAATGATCCTGGAATGGATATTATGTCGATTATTGTGGCGCATGGGATTCCAATTGCTTTTCCTGATGAGGTAATCGAAGCGGCTGATCAAGTACCAGATGCTATTTCTGCTTCAGATATAGAAGGCCGTAGAGATTTAAGAGATCAAGTCATCGTAACAATTGATGGTGAAGATGCAAAAGATTTAGATGATGCGGTAACTGTAAAGAAATTGACGAATGGAAATTATTTTTTAGGCGTTCATATAGCAGATGTTTCTTATTATGTTACAGAAGGAAATCCTCTTGATCTAGAAGCCTATGAACGAGGAACGAGTGTTTATCTAACGGATCGAGTTGTTCCAATGATTCCGCAAAGACTTTCTAATGGGATTTGTTCTTTAAATCCAAAAGTCCCTCGATTGACTATGAGTTGTGAAATGGAGATTACTACTGATGGACAAGTGATAAAGCATGAAATTTTTCCAAGTGTGATTCAAACCACAGAACGAATGACCTATACGGCTGTTAATGAAATTCTAGAAGATGAAAATGATGAAACGATTGCTAAATATCAAGCTTTAGTTCCTATGTTTAAAGAGATGGGAGAACTACATCATATTTTAGAAGCAATGAGAGAACATCGTGGTGGTATCTCATTTGAAGATCGTGAAGCAAGAGTTTTAGTCGATGCTGAAGGTCATCCAGAAGAAATTTTACTTCGTTCAAGAGGGACGGGTGAGCGTTTGATTGAGTCCTTTATGTTAGTAGCCAATGAAACGGTCGCGAAACATTTTCATGATTTGAACGTTCCTTTTTTATATCGGATTCATGAGCAACCAAAAGAAGAAAAAATGCAACGTTTCTTCGATTTTGCGGCAGTATTTGGTATTCTAGTCAAAGGAACTAAAACGGATATCACACCAAAAGATTTACAAAATGTTTTGAAACAAGTGAATGAGCGACCAGAAGAACCAGTGATTAACACCATGTTGTTACGTAGCATGCAACAAGCTCGCTATTCTGAAGATAATTATGGGCATTATGGTTTAGCTGCTGAGTTTTATACACATTTCACCTCTCCAATTCGTCGTTATCCTGATTTGATTGTTCACCGATTGATTCGAAATTATAGCGAGGATCACTCAGACGCGGTGAGAGAAAAATGGTCAATGCATCTTCCTGATATTGCAGATCATAGTTCAAAAATGGAACGACGAGCTGTTGAAGCTGAACGTGAAGTTGATGCAATGAAAAAAGCTGAATTTATGGCTGATAAAATTGGTGAAGAGTACGATGGGATCATTAGCTCAGTTACTAAGTTTGGTTTATTTATTGAATTACCTAACACAATTGAAGGTTTAATTCATGTAAATAGTTTGAAACAAGATTATTTCCATTTTATTGAAAATCATATGGCTTTAGTTGGTGAACGGACGGGTATGACTTTGAAAATTGGACAAAAAGTTCGAATCAAAGTGGAAAAAGCTGATCCAGAAACGCGAGAAATCGATTTTGAATTGCTTGAAGCTGAAGCGGTGCAACCTTTAGAAACACCCAAAAATACACGTCGAAAAGCGACGAATCGCCAACACGAAAGAAAAAAACAATCGCGCAAGAAAGAAGATAAGCAAACCTTTGAACGCAAAAAAGTGAAAAAGAAAGGGAAAAAGCCTTTTTATAAAGAGGTTGCTAAGAAGAAAAAAGGGAAAAAGAAAAAATAGAGAGAAGCAGGAGGAATGTAGATGCCAAAAGGAGAAGGCAAATTAATTGCCCAGAATCGTAAGGCTAGACACGACTACACAGTTGTTGATACTATGGAGGCAGGAATTGTTTTGCAAGGAACGGAGATCAAATCGATTCGCAATGGTCGAATCAATTTGAAAGACGGTTTTGCTCGTGTAAGAAATGGCGAAGCATACCTATATAATGTTCATATCAGTCCTTACGAACAAGGGAATATCTTCAACCACGATCCATTACGGACGAGAAAATTATTATTACACAAAAAACAAATTGCTAAATTGATTGGTGAAACAAAAAATACAGGAATAACGATTATTCCATTAAAAGTTTATATTCGAGATGGTTATGCAAAAGTATTGATTGGTTTAGCCAAAGGAAAGAAACAATATGATAAACGTGAAGATTTAAAACGAAAAGAAGTAGATCGTCAAATTAGTCGAACGTTGAAAAATAATTCTCGCTAAACTTTTGTTTTTGTATTGCTGTTTATAATTTATATACGAAAAAGAACTAAAGTTTTTTTCTATAAAGTAGCAATTTTATTCTTTTTCGCATATTTCATAACTTTGCTTTATATTACGTTGAAAATTTGTTAGAGTGTATAGGAAACTGAAAACTTTGATTAGTTTTTAGTGATTTCCTGCATGTTTCATGTAGTCTGTATCGATTGATTGTTTACTATAAATAGTTAACTAAATAACTGCTGTTTTTGTCTTTTTTGGTCAAACTTGAAAAAATGTCTTAAAAGAGTGAAAATTTTTTGAATTTTTTCAACTGTGGTGGTATGATACGGATGGTCAGGAAAATGAAGCCTTTAAAGCTTCGGGATATTGCTCGAAAAGAGGTGAAAAGATTTGGAAGAGAAAACAGCACGCTTTAATATCGGTCCAATTTGGTTTGATAAAACAATTTGCTTGATGGTTTTGTTAAGTTGTGTGATTGTTTTCGCCCTTGTATATTTCTGTACTAGAAATTTACAAATGAAACCCAAAGGGAAGCAAAATGTGATTGAGTGGGTTATCGATTTTGTCAGGAAAATCATTACCGATAATCTACCAAGTAAAGAATTGTCAAATTTTCACCTACTTTCTTTCACGATGTTTCTATTTGTCCTAGTGGCAAATATCATTGGGCTGGTAACTAAAATCGTTATTGGTGACTATTCTTATTGGAAAAGTCCAACAGCCGATCCAATTGTTACGCTGACACTCGCTTTTATCATGATTTTATTAACCCATTTATTTAGTGTTCGTCGTTTTGGCTTAAAAGGCTATTTTGTCAATAGCTTTTTGAAACCAGTAGGCTTTTTATTACCAATTAAGTTAATGGAAGAATTTACTAATTTACTTACATTGGGCTTACGTCTTTACGGGAATATTTTTGCAGGGGAAGTTCTTTTAGGTTTAATTGCTAGTATCGTTTCTGCAACAGGGTTGTGGGCGATTCCTATAGCGATTCCATTAGAAATGATTTGGTTAGCATTTTCACTATTTATTGGATCTATTCAAGCCTTCATTTTTGTAACATTATCAATGGTGTACATGGCACATAAAATTGAAGTTGAAGAATAAAATAAAAAACATACAATATCTTTAGGAGGAAACAAAAATGGACGGATTAAATTATATCGCAGCAGCAATTGCAATCTTTGGAGCAGCTGTCGGAGCAGCTTATGGTAATGGGAAAGTTATTTCAAAAACAATCGAATCAATGACAAGACAACCTGAAATGGCTGGTCAATTAAGAACAACAATGTTTATCGGAGTTGCCTTGATTGAAGCGGTGCCTATTTTAGGAGTAGTTATTGCCTTGTTATTAGTATTTAAATAAAGACATAGAAGGCAGGGCGATGATTCATTGAACAAGCGTCACTGCTTTCTGTTCTTTGCGGAAAGACACTAATTGGCATTTATGAAATGAATTTAACCTTAGATTAGAATCGGTTTTATGCTAGTGAAAAGGCAAAAAGCTGATTGATCGTTACTTGTATTTAAAGAAATGCTACACTCTTATAGCGTATAACACGAAGGATGTAGGAAAGGAAGTTGAAGCTTCATGCTTAATTATTTAGTTCTCGGTGAAGCGGAACAAAGCACAACATTAGGCACGATTATCGTTGTTAGTGGCGCCTTTTTGATCTTGATGCTTCTTATCAAGAAGTTTGCTTGGGAAGCTATTACAGATATTTTACAAAAACGTGAAGAAACAATCGCCAACGATTTGGATTCTGCAGAGCAATCTAGAATTTCTGCTGCTAAATTAGAAAAGGAGCGTCAACAAAAGCTACTTTCTTCAAAATCAGAAGCGGCAGATATAATTAAAACTGCAAAAGAGAGCGGGGAACAAAATCGTCAAAAAGCTTTGATTGAAACCAATGAAGAAGTATCACGCCTAAGAGAGAAAGCGCGTCAAGATATTTCTCAGGAACATGATGAAGCCCTTGCTTCTGTAAAAGATGAAGTGGCTACTTTATCTTTAAAAATTGCAGAAAAAATTCTAAGTAGTGAATTGAGTGCAGATACTCATGAAACATTAATCAATTCATATATTGATGACTTAGGTAAAGCCAATGAAATTAGATAAATATACAGTAGGAAAACGCTACGGCAAAGCTTTGTTTGAATTGGCGATAAAAATGGAGCAAGCGGATAGCATTTATCAAGACTTATTGGCGCTTAGAGAAATTTATCATGAAGTTCCAGGTTTAGGTGATATTTTAAGTGATGTTCGCCTTGAACCCTACGAAAAAGATGAAATCATGGATAAATTGGTCAGCGGTTTTGAAGGAATTACGAAGAATTTTTTACTTGTCGTTTATTCTTATAGTCGTATGAATGATTTGCTATTGATGATTGATGAATATGAACGTCGATATGATGATTATCAACAATTGGTACTGGGGACTGTGATCACTGCTGTACCACTAACAAAAAATCAACACCAAAAAATTGAAGAACAGACCGCTCGTTTATTTGGATTTGAAAAAGCAAATCTGATTAACTTGATTGATCCAAAAATTGTTGGTGGAGTAGTTATTGAAGCGAATAATAAAGTTATTGACGGTAGTATTGATAGACAATTAGAAAGTATTCGGAAGTTACTATCAAACTAATGCTAGCATAATTAAGAGGTGAATTGAATGGCTATCAAAGCAGAAGAAATCAGTGCCTTGATCAAAGAACAAATAGAAAATTATCAACACGAACTTGCTGTTGAAGAAGTTGGGACAGTGACTTATGTTGGAGATGGAATTGCGCGGGCACATGGACTAGAAAATGCCATGAGTGGCGAATTATTAGAATTTTCAAATGGTTCTTATGGAATGGCGCAAAACTTAGAAATGAATGATGTTGGTATTATTATCCTAGGCGATTTTGAAACGATTCGTGAGGGAGATAAAGTAAAACGGACTGGAAAAATCATGGAAGTTCCTGTTGGAGAAGCTTTAATCGGTCGTGTTGTGAACCCACTTGGACAAGCAATCGATGGACTCGGAGAAATTAAATCTGATAAGAAACGTCCAGTTGAAGCAGCAGCTCCAGGCGTTATGCAGCGTAAATCGGTTAATGAACCGATGCAAACAGGTCTAAAAGCGATTGATGCCTTGGTTCCGATTGGTCGCGGACAACGTGAATTAGTCATTGGTGACCGAAAAACAGGTAAAACTTCGATTGCGATTGATACGATTATTAATCAAAAAGGTCAAGATGTGATTTGTATTTATGTTGCGATTGGTCAAAAAGAATCAACGGTAAGAACTCAAGTGGAAACACTTAAACAGTTTGGTGCGATGGATTACACAATCGTCGTGACAGCAGGAGCGTCTCAACCTGCACCGTTGTTATATATTGCACCTTATGCTGGAACTGCGATGGGTGAAGAATTCATGTATAATGGCAAACATGTTTTGATTATCTTTGATGATTTATCAAAACAAGCGGTAGCTTATCGTGAACTTTCATTACTATTACGTCGTCCTCCAGGTCGTGAAGCATACCCAGGAGATGTCTTTTACTTACATTCACGTTTATTAGAGCGTGCGGCTAAGTTAAGTGACGATTTGGGCGGTGGTTCAATGACGGCTTTACCATTCGTTGAAACGCAAGCAGGGGATATTTCAGCCTATATTCCAACAAACGTAATCTCTATTACCGACGGACAAATTTTCTTAGAAAGTGATTTGTTCTATGCGGGAACACGACCAGCCGTGGATGCAGGACTTTCTGTTTCTCGGGTAGGTGGTTCAGCTCAAATCAAAGCGATGAAGCGAGTTGCTGGAACATTACGTTTAGATTTAGCAAGTTATCGTGAATTAGAAGCCTTTACGCAATTTGGTTCTGATTTAGATGCAGCAACACAAGCGAAATTGAATCGTGGTCGTAGAACAGTTGAAATTCTAAAACAAAAATTACATGCGCCGCTAGCTGTTGAAAAACAAGTCGTTATTTTATATGCATTGACTCATGGTTTCTTAGATAGTATCAGCGTAGCAAAAATATTAGAATTTGAATCAGATTTATTTGATTATCTAGATGGCAAGCACCCTGAAATCTTTGAAACAATCCGTACAACGAAAGATTTACCAAAAGAAGAAGAACTAGATGCAGCAATCAAAGAATTCAAAGACATTTTCAATGCATCAAATTCAAATGGTGATGCAGCAATTAAGCCATTTATTCAAAATGCGTAGAGAGGTGAACAGAATTGGGAGCTTCATTAAATGAAATAAAACAACGCATTACGTCTACAAAAAAGACAAGTCAAATTACAAATGCGATGCAAATGGTTTCTGCTTCTAAATTAACGAAGTCAGAAGCGGCCTCTAAAAACTTTCAAGAATATGCGGCCAAAATTCGTTCGATCGTTACTCATCTTGTAGCGGCTCAACTGACGGATCTTGAACAAGCCGATTCATTTGATTCAGAGTCTGGAGATTATCATGCAATGTTAGCTTCCAGACCTGTAAAAAAGACAGGATATATTGTTATTACTTCAGATAAAGGTTTAGTAGGAGGCTATAATAGCTCAATTTTAAAACAAACTATGACGATGTTTAATGATGATCATGAATCAAATGAAGAATTTGTTTTGATTACTATTGGTGGAGTTGGAGCCGATTTTTTCAAAGCTCGTGGGGTTAATGTTGCCTATGAATTACGTGGGTTAACGGATCAACCTAGCTTTGATGAAGTGAGAAAAATTGTTTCGGCAGCAACAACAATGTATGAGAACGAAGTTTTTGATGAATTATATGTTTGTTACAACCACCATATCAATTCATTAACTAGTCAGTTTCGTGTTGAGAAAATGTTGCCAATATCGGATTTAGATCCTGAAGAAGCAGCGACTTATGAACAAGAATATATTTTAGAGCCTTCTGAAGAAGCAATTTTAGATCAATTATTACCTCAGTATGCTGAAAGCTTGATTTATGGCGCTATTATTGATGCTAAGACAGCTGAACATGCAGCAGGAATGACAGCGATGAAAACTGCGACAGATAATGCACGCAATATTATCAGTGATTTGACGATTTCGTATAACCGTGCCCGTCAAGGCGCAATTACGCAGGAAATCACTGAAATCGTTGCTGGAGCAGCTGCTCTTGAATAAAATTCAAATAAGAAGCTAAATTATTTTATAGAAAACCTGTAGCTGGTTTCACATAAGCAAACAAGTTTAAACAAAAAATGTTTTGACTAATTTTTAATGGTATAAAAGAATCAGACTTTTCGGCAGTTTTACCTAAAATAGAAGATTATTTATTCTATTTTGATTCCAACTGCATAAACCAGAGCGATTTTTTTATGACCTCTTACTATGAACGGAGGAAAAAAGATGAGTTCAGGAAAGATTGTTGAAGTAATTGGTCCTGTTGTTGACGTGGAATTTTCATTAGATCAATCTTTACCAGATATAAACAACGCTTTAGTCGTATATAAAAACGATGAAAGCAAACAAAAAGTTGTCCTTGAAGTTGCTTTAGAACTTGGAGACGGCGTAATCAGATCAATTGCAATGGAATCAACGGATGGCTTACAACGTGGTATGGAAGTCATTGACACAGGAAAACCAATTTCAGTTCCTGTAGGTAAAGAAACCTTAGGTCGCGTATTTAATGTTTTAGGTGATACGATTGATTTAGAGCAACCTTTTCCAGAAGATGCTGAACGTAGTGGTATCCACAAAAAGGCCCCTGCGTTTGATGAATTAAGTACAAGTAACGAAATCTTGGAAACAGGAATTAAAGTTATTGATTTATTAGCCCCTTATTTAAAAGGTGGGAAAGTTGGTCTATTCGGTGGTGCCGGTGTTGGAAAAACCGTTTTGATCCAAGAATTGATCCACAATATTGCTCAAGAACATGGTGGGATTTCTGTGTTTACAGGTGTTGGGGAACGAACTCGTGAAGGAAATGACCTTTATTACGAAATGAAGGATTCTGGCGTTATTGAAAAAACTGCCATGGTGTTTGGTCAAATGAACGAACCGCCTGGTGCTCGTATGCGTGTTGCCTTAACTGGATTAACTATCGCTGAGTATTTCCGTGACGTTGAAGGGCAAGATGTTTTACTGTTTATTGATAATATTTTCCGTTTCACTCAAGCGGGTTCAGAAGTATCGGCTTTACTAGGTCGTATGCCTTCAGCCGTTGGGTATCAACCAACGCTTGCAACTGAAATGGGACAATTACAAGAACGGATTACTTCAACGAAAAAAGGTTCAATCACTTCGATTCAAGCAATTTACGTTCCAGCCGATGACTATACTGACCCAGCGCCAGCAACAGCATTTGCCCATTTGGATGCTACAACCAACTTGGAACGTCGTTTGACCGAGCAAGGAATTTACCCAGCAGTTGATCCGTTAGCTTCTTCTTCAAGTGCGTTAGCACCTGAAATCGTAGGGGAAGAACACTATGAAGTCGCAACAGAAGTACAACATGTTTTACAACGCTATCGCGAATTACAAGATATTATCGCTATCTTAGGGATGGATGAATTATCTGATCAAGAAAAAGTTTTAGTGGGCCGCGCTCGTCGTATCCAATTTTTCTTATCACAAAACTTCAATGTAGCAGAACAATTTACCGGACAACCTGGTTCTTATGTTCCTGTAGCCGAAACAGTTAGAGGCTTTAGAGAA
This sequence comes from Enterococcus sp. LJL99, assembly GCF_054871725.1. NCBI lineage: Bacteria > Bacillati > Bacillota > Bacilli > Lactobacillales > Enterococcaceae > Enterococcus > Enterococcus sp. LJL99. The sequence goes on along the minus strand of NZ_JBTXLT010000017.1, from coordinate 25,724 downwards.
ATTCTTGATGGTAAACATGATGAATTACCAGAAGAAGCATTCCGTAGTGTCGGAAAAATTGAAGATGCGATTGAAAAAGCAAAAACATTGAACTATTAGAGGGGAGAAAATAACATGGATGCTTTAACAGTAAACGTGGTAACTCCGGATGGTTTGATGTATGATCATCATGCCACAATCCTTGTTGCAAAAACAACTGATGGTGAGATTGGGATTTTGCCTAAACATGCACCAATCATTGTTCCTCTGGCTATTGATGAAGTTCGTGTGAAACGGACAGATTCTGATACTCATGTTGACTGGATTGCAGTTAACGGAGGAATAATGGAAGTTCGTGATAATGTTGTATCAATTATTGCCGATAGTGCGGAGCGTGAACGAGATATTGATGTTTCACGTGCTGAACGAGCAAAAATTCGCGCAGAGCGTATGATTGAAAAAGCGAAAGAAAATGCAAATAGTGACGAACTTCGAAGAGCAACTGTTGCGTTGCATAGAGCAATCAATCGAATCAACGTTTCTAAACACACATAACATAAAATATTAAGTAAAAATAGGTCGAAACTTTATTCAAAAACTTGAATAAGTCATTCGGCCTATTTCTAAATCATAGAATAACCACATAAATAGAGTCTAGGATAAAAGTTGTTTTTTTTTAGAATAATCTAGTAATCTTCAAAAAAGACTTTTAGTATGGATATCCATGCTAGTATTAGGGAATTCTTTTTAAGTATTCATACTTCTATCTCAGCCTCTATTTATGTTAAACTATTGTTAAAAGAATAAAAGGAGAAAATATGATGCAATTTTATGGAGTGGATGCAATGGTACGAATTGTCTCTCACTTATTATTTATTTATGCAACATTTTGGACACTACAATCCATTCGATTAGATCAATTTTTTAAAATGCACCATAATCGCCAAGTTAGATTATTATTGGTCTTCTTTTCAATTGTAATTGGTTTTACCGTTAGTTCGTTTTTCTTAGAATTTTTAGCTCTTTGTCGAAACCTATTTATCGGGCTTTTTCCTTAAAATAAAGAAAAAAAGAAGAAAAGATACTAATTGTTGCTAAATAATGGTATAATGGAAAAGATTTTGGATAGATAAATATCCTACTCTATTTTTGGAGGGAACATAATGGAACAAATTATTGTTCATGGTGGCAACCATTTAGAAGGAACTGTAAAAATTGAAGGGGCAAAAAATGCGGTTTTACCTATTTTAGCAGCAAGTCTTTTAGCTGAAGAAGGAATCACTACATTAAAAAATGTACCTATTCTATCAGATGTATTTACAATGAATCAAGTAATTAAACACTTAAACACAACAGTTGAGTTTAACCAAGATAAAAATCAAGTAATAATAGATGCAACACAACCATTGGATGTTGAAGCGAATTATGAATATGTTAGTAAAATGAGAGCATCAATCGTTGTTATGGGGCCACTTTTGGCTCGTAATGGTCATGCAAAAGTAGCTATGCCAGGTGGCTGTGCTATCGGAAAACGCCCAATCGATTTACATTTGAAAGGGTTCCAAGCCTTAGGGGCTAAAATCATTCAAAAAAATGGCTACATCGAAGCTATTGCAGATGAATTAATTGGAAATACTATTTATTTAGATTTCCCAAGTGTTGGAGCTACTCAAAATATTATGATGGCCGCTGTTAAAGCCAAAGGAACAACAATAATTGAAAATGTAGCTAGAGAACCTGAAATTGTTGATTTAGCGAATGTGCTTAACAAAATGGGCGCTCATATTGTCGGTGCTGGAACTGAAACAATGCGTATTGAAGGAGTCGATAAATTACATGCAGTAGAACATTCGATTGTTCAAGATCGAATTGAAGCTGGAACCTTTATGGTCGCTGCGGCAATGACTCAAGGGAATGTTTTAATCGAAGAAGCAATCTCTGAACATAATCGTCCGTTGATTTCTAAACTGACTGAAATGGGTGCAATTATCCGTGAAGAACGTGATGGACTTCGAGTGATTGGACCTAAAGTAATTAAACCGACAGATGTTAAAACAATGCCTCATCCAGGATTTCCAACCGATATGCAAGCGCAGATTACTGCTATGCAAATGGTAGCAGAAGGCACGAGTATCGTTACAGAAACGGTTTTTGAAAATCGTTTCCAGCATTTAGATGAAATGCGCAACATGGACGCTGAGGTTCAAATTGACGGGAATGTAGCAATTATTAACGGTGGACGAACTTTACAAGGTGCTGAAGTAGCTGCAACCGATTTACGAGCAGCGGCAGCCTTGATTTTAATTGGCCTAAGAGCAAATGGAGTAACTCGTGTTTCTCATTTAGAATATCTAGATCGTGGCTACTATGAGTTCCATAAAAAACTTCAAAAATTAGGTGCTAAAGTAGAACGTACGGAAGAAACGAACGAAATAACAGAAAAGACAGCGTCTAGCGTTAGTTAGAAGGGGATATAAGATGAGTTCGACACGCTATATTATAGTGACTTTATTAAAAATTTTAGTTGTGATTTCTTTAGTGATTATCTTATTTGTAGCTGGTACGATGATTGGTTACGGAGTTGTCGGTGGAGGAAATGCAAAAGATGTATTTAAGGAAGACATTTGGGCTCATATTATGGAATTTTTTAAATAATTAAAAGAAGTAGAACATTTTCTATAATTGAAGATGGTCAAATTCTTTATTGCTGAACGCCTAAAATCGCATTTGATTTACCGGTATTGGTTCAATTATAGCGATTTTATAGGAATTATACTTTATTGAAAAATTAAAGAGAAGCTTAAAGAAAAAATCAAGAGATACCAATAGTGATGGTAGGTCAGTCGATTTTGGATTTAACTACTCTGAACAAGCTAAAAATCAAAGAAGTTGTTGAGCAGCTCCCTTTGTTTTTTAGCTTGTTTTCTATGTTATAATAATAATTGATTTAAACGAAGGGATGCGAACATTAATGAGAGCGATAGTTACAGAGGTTGGGCAACATGCATTGGATGGGAAAGAACCATTAATTATTCTTTTTGGTGAAAATGCAACGGAGGCATTGAAAGAGTATTCTGTTATTCAAAAATTTGAAGCGGAAGAAACATTAGCGATAAAAGAAAATGATCAATTAAGGATTGGTGAAAAAGAATATACAATCAGCCATGTTGGTTCTTTTGCTAATAGTAATTTAAGTAGTATCTCCCATGTTACTTTAGTATTCAGTGAAGTACCAAAAGAGGATCCTATTGCAAATGGTTTATATCTTTCACCTTTCGACTTACCTACAGTAGAGGAAGGAACGACAATCGAATATATCTCGCATGGAGTGTGATTAAATGGATCAAAAAAATAGAAAAGAGAAATCAGCTTCTTGGTTTTGGCGCTGGTTTTTAAATAACAAAATCGTAACTGTTCTTTTGATTGTGTTATTGTCCTTGTTGATTTTATTGGTTTTTACAAAAGTAGCCTATCTATTTAAACCACTTTGGCAATTTTTAGGAGTGGTAGGGTTACCAATAATAATGGCTGGAATTTTTTATTATTTAATGAATCCGATCGTTGATTATTTTGAAAAACGAAATATTCATAGAATTTGGAGTATTATTGGCTTGTTTATTTTAGTTGTTGCTTTGATTGTTTGGGGAATTGTTGTGATTGTCCCTAAAATTCAAGAACAAACCATTAGTTTTACAGATAATTTTCCTCAATATGTTGAAACGGTGAAAGAAAAAACAAATGAAATTTTAGCTAATCCATCATTTTCTCAGATACGAGTTCAATTAGAGAGCGCAGGGACAAAAGTTGAAAATTCGATTGGCGATATTTTAAAAAATGTTTCTACATTTACTTTCCAAGGATTAGGTAGCTTTTTTGGAGCTATTGCTACAGTCGTAGTGGCACTTATTACTATGCCATTTATTCTGTTCTACTTATTAAAAGACGGCAAAAAATTACCGTCCTATTTGATGAAATTTTTACCGAACAAAATGAGAAAACCAACTTTACAAGTTCTTAGTGAAGTAAACGATCAAGTGTCTTCTTATATTCGTGGGCAGTTGACTGTTGCTTTTGCAGTTGCGATAATGTTCATTATTGGTTTTTCAATTATTGGCTTAGATTATGCAGTAACATTAGGAATTACAGCAGGCATTTTAAATTTAATTCCATATTTGGGTTCGTTTTTAGCGATGATTCCAGCTGTTTTTCTAGGAATTGTTGGAGGTCCTGTGTTACTTATTAAGGTTGTGATTGTTTTTGTGATTGAGCAAACCCTGGAAGGTCGTTTTATTTCACCTTTAGTTTTAGGGAATCAATTATCTATTCATCCTGTGACGATTTTAGTTGTTTTACTTACTTCTGGGAAGCTTTTTGGAATTGTAGGTGTGATTTTAGGGATCCCTGTTTATGCAGCCTTAAAAGTCGTGATTACGCATTTCTTTGAATGGTATAAAGAAGTATCCAAACTTTATTATGATGAAGAGGAAGAACAGGAAGTTGAGAGCGATTCGTAAGACAATCACTATTGTTCTCTTAATTGAAGTTATAGCTAAATGTAAGATACCAAAAAAGAGTAGACAATAATCAGAAAATCTGTTTATCGACTACTCTTTTTTTGTGTTTAAGGAGTATTAGAATGTTTGACCTAAAAGAGTTGCTTTATTAGCAGCAATTGCTAACAATTCTTCTGCTTTTTCTGGTTGATGATCAATACCTTCAATAAATAATTGTTCAACTTCAGAAACGCCAATGAAGTTCAAAATACCTTTAATGTATTGTGAAGCAAAATCTTGCCCTTCATAAAAACCACCATTTGATTGAATGTGTAATGCTTTTTTATTTTCAGTCAAACCTTTTGGTCCTTCTTCAGTATAGGCAAATGTTTTTCCAGCAACATTGATTGTATCAATCCAAGCTTTCAAACGTGTTGGGACGTTTAAATTCCAAAGCGCATTTGCAATAACCACTTTATCAGTAGCTAAGAATTGCTCTGTTAATTCATTGAAACGGGCAATTTTATTTTGTTGACTTTCATTTAAATCAGTAAATTCAGTACCAGCTCTTAGTGCATTCCAACCAGAAAGAAGTTCTTCATCGATTTCAGGAATAAAATCAGTATATAAATCTAGAAAAGTAATTTCATCGTTTGGATTTTGTGTTTGATAGCTTTCTAAAAAAGTTTCTAATGCATTTATAGAACGAGATTCTTCTTTTGTAAGTGGGTGTCCCTTGATAACTAATAATTTTGACATATTCTAGTCCCCTTTAAAAAATTAAATTAATGTAACGAAGGTTATTTTACTAATAAAAAGTAAGGGAATCAAGTTATTTGCTTGTTGGAAAAATAGTTAACAAGTATATAGAATAAAATAATTGAATGGATTAACTATATAAATTAAATAGATGATTTTTAGTTGGTGATGGATTTAGTTTGATTACCAGTTGAAGCTTGAAAATCGAAAGAATTTTGGTTCTAAAGGACAACAAGTAATAAGGGAGCAGCAAGAAAAAAAGAGAAATATTTGGAAAGGGTTGCAAAGAAATAAAAATGATGTTATGATGAACTAGAAATAAGGATTGTTACTGTTCGGCAGGCAAAACCAAGATTAGCCATCATAGAATAGATAGGTGGAATCTAGGTTTTTTTTATTTGTAAAAAGTGGGGTTGTATATGATTATTGAAAAGATTTTAAACAATAATGTAGTGACAGCTAAAAATGAAACTGGCGACGAAATTGTTTGTATGGGTCGAGGTTTAGCTTTTAAGAAAAAAGTTGGCGATCCTATTGATCCTGCTTTTATAGAAAAAGAGTTTATTCTAAAAGATTCTGTTGCATCAGGGCAATTTCAGCAATTGTTTGCTGATATCCCAATCGAGGAAGTTGAAGTAATCAAAAAGATTATTGATATGGCCGAAAGAGACTTAGCTACAGAATTATCACCCAATATTTATTTGACTTTGACCGACCATATTCATTATGCGATTGAGCGTTCAAAAGAAGGGTTAGTCATGCCAAATCCGTTAGTTTTTGAAACAAAAAAGTTTTATCCTAAAGAATTTGCAGTTGCCAAAAAAGCATTGGAACTAATTAAAGAAACTTTTTCGATTGATTTTGCGGAAAGTGAAGCCGGATTTATTGCATTTCATATCGTAAATAGTGAACAAGCAAATGGTAATATGGAAGTAACAATGGCTGCAACGGAAATTGTTCGTGATGTCTTAACAATCATCAGTCGCTTTTTTGGGAAACCATTTGATGAAGAAGCGTTGAATTATCAAAGAATTGTGACTCATTTACAATATTTTGCTCAACGCTATTTACAGAACGAATCACATGATGAAGAAGATGTTTTCTTGTATGAATTGATTCAAAGTAAGTATCCGAAGGCCTTTAATTCTGTTCAACGAATTAATGACTATTTAGTAAAAACGTATAACAAACCAATTGATGAAGCAGAACAAATTTATTTGACGATTCATATTCAACGAGTCATTGGGGATAAATAACGTGCTATTATTCTAAACTATTATCATTATCTATCTTAAAATCTTTGATCGTAGTGGATTGTTACTGGTCAAGCAGGCAAAACCTAGATTGAAAAAACAAACGATTTTCTATTTTTTTGAAATAGTAAATCACTGTTTTTTCAATTTAGGTTTTTTTATATAAAAAAATAGCAAAGGAGAAATAAAAATGAGTAAAAATCAAGAAATAGCAGAACGCGTATTAACGCTTGTTGGTGGGGAAGGAAATGTCAATAGTGTGGTACATTGTGCGACAAGATTGCGTTTCAATTTGAAAGATGAAGAAAAAGCAAATACTCAGAAATTAAATCAAGACCCAGATGTAATCCAAGTTGTTCGCAGTGGCGGACAATATCAAGTAGTCATAGGGAGTCATGTTAGTGATGTTTATAAAGAATTAATGGCTCATAGTAATTTAGGCGAAAATGAAGCTTCATCAAATGAAGGGAAAAAAGGCAGTGTCTTAAATCAATTAATCGATATTATTTCATCTATTTTTACACCATTTTTAGGAGCGATGGCAGGAGCTGGGGTTTTAAAAGGATTTTTAACGATGGCTACAGCGTTCAATTGGGTGAATCCTGAAAGTGGCTTCTATACTATTTTGTTTGCAATTGCAGATGGAATTTTCACATATTTGCCGATTATGCTAGCTTTTACTGCGGCAAAAAAATTCAAGACAAATCAATATTTAGCCGTTTGTTTGGCAATGGCTCTAGTCTATCCAAGTATAACAGCGGCGGCTGGTCAACCAATGGATTTTCTAGGAATTCCAGTAATTATTGGTGCTAGTGCTTATACTTCTTCCGTTATTCCAATTATTTTAGCGGTATATGTTCAAAGTTATGTTGAACGATTCTTTAAAAAAATTATTCCGTCTTTCTTACAAATCATTTGTGTGCCTCTAGGAATCTTTTTAGTAATGGCTCCTGTTACATTTATCGCAATTGGTCCTATCGGTACAGTAATTGGTAACTGGTTAGGAGAAGGATACAACTTTATTTATGCACTAAGCCCAATTATTGCTGGTGCAGTTATGGGTGGTTTATGGCAAGTATTCGTTATGTTTGGGATGCATTGGGGCTTTGTGCCAATCATCATGTTAAACCTATCTTCTTCAGGTACAGGTGTGGATACAATGGCACCGATGCTTTTACCAGCTGTTTTAGCTCAAGGTGGTGCAGCAATGGCCGTGTTCTTTATGACAAAAGATGTGAAATTGAAAGGACTAGCTTTATCATCTTCAATTACTTCCATTTTTGGTATTACAGAGCCAACCGTTTACGGAGTTACGTTACCATTGAAAAAACCATTTATCGCAGCTTGTATTGGTGGGGCAATTGGTGGAGCATATGTTGGTTTTAGTCATGTTCAAAACTTTACCTTTGGTTTGATTAGTTTGTTAAGTTTACCAAGCTTTATACCAAGTGGTACACAAGATATGTCTGGTGTAATTTCAGCCCTTATTGGAACAATGATTGCTGTAGTAGTCGCTTTTGTTTTAACCTTTGTATTGAAATTTGACGAAACAACAGAAGATCAAGCCTTGGAAACCGTTGGTGGAGATAATAAGAGTCAATCCAACCATTCTACTGCAAAAGGTGATAAAATAATTTTAGCTAGTCCTATTGAAGGAAAAGTGATTTCTTTAGATAAAGTAGAAGATCAAGTCTTTTCTTCAGGTGCTTTAGGAAAAGGTGTGGCAATTGAACCTAGTAAAGGTGAAGTTTATGCGCCAAGTGATGCAGAAGTAACAACTCTATTCCCGACAGGACATGCCATTGGCTTAACAACGACTGACGGTGTAGAAGTTTTGATGCACATTGGAATGGATACTGTAGAACTTAATGGCGTAGGGTTTGAAACGTTTGTGAAGCAAGGTGAGCAAGTGAAAAAAGGCGATTTGCTAGTGAAATTTGATATCGATAAAATCAAAGAAGCTGGTTATTCTGTTATCACGCCTGTGGTTGTGACAAATAGTGGCGATTATTTAGATGTATTAGATATGGAACAAACAGATGTTTTAAATGGAGAGGACTTTTTAGCGATAGTACGATAAAATGAGAAAACAGTCATAGATGATTGAGCTGTTGAACTCAAATCGATTATGTAGTCAAAGAGTTTTAAGTATGTACCAAAATTTTTCCCATTTTCTATTCAAGGTTAAAAACTTGAGGTTGAGATAAACAACTTCTAAGTTTAAATTATAGGAGGAGATTCATTTGACAAACATGAAAACGATTTTTCCAAAGGGCTTTTTATGGGGTGGCGCGACTGCCGCGAATCAATTAGAAGGTGCGTATTTAACGGATGGCAAAGGACTATCTGTTGCCGATGCAATGCCAGGTGGAAAGAAAAGATTTGAAATCATTGGCAGCGATACGTTTAATTGGGAAATAGATGAAGCAAGCTATGTGTATCCCAATCATCGCGGAATCGATCATTACCATCGGTTTAAAGAAGATATTGCGTTGTTTGCAAAAATGGGCTTTAAATGCTATCGCTTTTCCATTGCTTGGTCAAGAATCTTCCCTAAAGGTGATGAACTTTCGCCTAATGAAAAAGGCTTGGCGTTTTATGAGCAAATCATTGATGAGTGCTTGAAGTATAATATTGAACCTGTAATCACAATTTCTCATTATGAAATGCCTTTGTATTTAGCGAAAGAATATGGTGGTTGGAAGAACCGTCAATTAATTGACTTCTTTGAACGGTATGCAACGACTGTTTTGACTCGTTTTGGAAAAAAAGTGAATTATTGGATGACGTTTAATGAAATCAATTCGGCATTCCATTTTCCAGGACTTAGTCAAGGCTTGGTGAAAGCAACGGGTGCGGGCGATTATCAAAATGTTTTCCAAGCATGGCATAACCAATTTGTAGCCAGTGCAAAAGCGGTAAAAATCGCTCATGAAATTAATCCAGCCATTCAAATCGGTTGTATGATTATCTATGCAACAACGTATAGTATTGATGCGAACCCAATCAATCAAATGGCAACCTTAGAACAAAATCAAGAATTTAATTTTTATTGTACAGATGTTCAGGTTCGTGGAGAATACCCAGCGTATCAAAAAAGAATGTTTGAAAAATATAATGTAACGAATCTTGAAATTGAACCGGAAGATTTAGCGCTAATCAAAGAACATACAGTTGATTACATTGGTTTTAGTTACTATATGTCCTCAGCGATTAATGAGACAGCGAATGAAGTAGACGCCGTGGAAGGAAATCTATTGGGTGGTGTTCGCAATCCATTTTTAGAAGCGAGTGAATGGGGTTGGCAAATTGATCCAGAAGGATTAAGAATTGCGCTAAACGAACTGTATGATCGTTATCAAATACCGTTGTTTATTGTGGAGAATGGTTTAGGGGCAATTGATCAAGTGGATGCTAATTTCTATGTAGAAGATGATTATCGGATTGATTATTTACGTCGTCATATTGAAGCGATGTCCGAGGCTATACATGATGGTGTAGACTTAATAGGTTACACTCCTTGGGGCTGTATTGATTTAGTCAGTGCATCAACAGGAGAAATGAGTAAACGTTATGGTTTCATTTATGTTGATTTAGATGATAATGGTCAAGGCACGATGAATCGTTACGAGAAAAAATCATTTACTTGGTATAAACAAGTGATTGAAACGAATGGTGAAAATCTAAAATAAAATAGAAAAACCTCTGTAAAATGAATTAGTTTACTGATTTATTACAGGGGTTTTATTTATCCATACAAATAAAAGTATATGATTTTTTGCTTTATTTTTTTTAGCTATTTATAATAAAATGGAATATAGGAGGGACTATTCATGAATAAAAAACAATTAAACCATTTATTCTTTGTGATTATGGGACCTAGTGGTTCAGGGAAAACTGAAATTACAGCAGCCGTGTTTCCAAATGCCTATAAAGTAGTCTCTCATACAACAAGACCAAAGCGAATGGGTGAAATTGAAGGAAAAGATTATTATTTTGAAACACAGCAAAGTTTTGCTGCCTTATTAGCTGCTGAGGCTTTAGCGGAACATGATTCTTTTAATGGTTATCACTATGGTGTTGCAATTGCAGATATTATAGCAGCAACTGAGAAACATGTAGCCTATGATGTCTTAACGTTTAATGGTTTTGCTGCAATTGAAAAAGTTTTTGGTGATAAAGTAATCCCTATTTATTTTGAGGTATCAAGAGAAAATGTTTCTTTGAGATTAAAAAATAGAGAAACAGATGCTGTAAAAATTGCTGAGCGGTTGCTTATGTACGATGAAGAAATAGTTGTGAAAGAACGACTAAAAGACTATTCTAATGCGCTGTTTATTGATGCAAATAGTTCATTTAAACTTGTCGCTCAGCAACTGAGAAACGCTATAAAATCTTTTTGAAAAATACTATATTGGGAGTGGATGTTTAGCTTAAGCTAAACATCTGCTGAAATTAAGACATCATTTGGCTAAAATTGGAAAAATATTCTGAAAATAGTGAAATAAAAAATGACTATTTACAGAAGTAAAAAAACAAGGTCGTAGCGCCATTTTTAGCATAAAAGCAAGTCAAATTAGTTAAATATCATTTAAGTATTTTTTAAAAATAACCAAAATTTTATATTAAAAAATGAATTGTAACTTGTATCATTCATCCAATAATGGTTAAATTAATATAGAGTACGATTTATATTTCGAATAGAATGAAAAGGAGAAATCAATGAAAAAGAAATTGAAAATTATTATTGGGATTGTTGTAGGATTGATAGTCATTGTTTTTGTTTTATCTAAGCTTTTTGGAGGAAACAAAACGTTTGAAGCAGAAAATGCTCCAGTTGGAGAGGATTTTGGAATTGAATATTTTGAAGTACCAGATATTGAACAGGTATATATTAACGGAATTGTTCAACCTGATCAGGCTGAGTCATTTGCTAAGGATGCAAAAATGACGAGTGAACCAAATATAAAAGTGAAAAACGGGGATATTGTTGAGCCAGGGACAGAACTATATACTTATGAAGACAAAGAAATAACAAAAGAAATTGAAAATCAAAATAATACCTTAAATAAACTGTATACCAAAAGACAGAATATTTACAATAAATGGGATCGAGCGCTAGCAACGTTCAATCAAACGAGCGAAGAAGAACGAACCACTACGAAAGCGGCAATCGAAGAGCAACATCAATCCGAGATTGATAGCGTAGATGAAGAAATTTACTTTTCTAATGAAACGATCAGTGATTTAGCTGAAAAACAGTATGTTTCTACGACTGCTAAATTTAAAGGGCGTGTTTCTATTCCTGAGGTTAAAGATGAAAATGCACCTATTTTAAGCCTGACTTCTGACGGCTTATATGTAGCAGGTAAAGTCAATGAAAAAGATTTAATGAAAATTGCTGTTGATCAAAAAGCGAATCTTTCAGTGATTTCTAGTGGAACGACTGTTACAGGAAAAATTTCTTATATTAATGATAATCCGCCAGAAACAAAAGCAACTCAAGGGGAGAATACTAGCGAAGCTGGAACAATGTCTAGCTATGACGTGAAGTTGGCTTTAGATAGCTTGGAAGGAATCAAAAATGGCTATCATATTCAAGCGACGATTGATTTAGGTGGCAATGAACCGATTGAGATTCCTAAAAAAGCGATTCATGAACAAGAAGGGAAAAAGTATGTTTTAGTAAACGACTTTGGCTCTATTATTCGTCGTGATGTTCAAGCTGGAGAAGAAAAAGGAGAGATGATTATTATTAATTCTGGTCTTGAATCAGCGGATCGTGTGATTGTCTCAGCTAAAAAAGAAGTTAAAGAAGGCGATCTTGTTGATGACACAACTCAAGTAGATGCTTCAACAGAAAAATAAGGAGGGAGCTTAAATGATGGAAGTAGAAAAAAGCCAGCGCCCTCTAATCCAAATGCAAGGAATCAATAAATATTTTCCTGTAGGCAAAGAAAAATTACATGTCTTGAAATCCTTGGATTTAACTATTAATGAAGGTGAATTTATCATGATCATGGGAAAATCTGGAAGTGGTAAGACGACACTGATGAATATTATCGGTTTTCTAGATCGAGTTTCTGATGGAACCTATCTTTTTAAAGAAAAAGATGTTTCAACTTTATCAGAAAATAAAAAATCAGAATTTAGAAACGAATACTTAGGCTTCATTTTTCAACAATTTTTTCTAATTAATTCATTAAATGTGAGTCAAAATGTTCAACTACCTTGTGTTTATGAAGGAAAGAAAAGCAATGAAGAAAAAAGAAAAATTGCAAAAAAATATTTAGAATTAGTGGGTTTAGGTGCTAAGACTAAAGCGAAAGTCAATGAATTATCAGGTGGGCAACAACAGCGTGTAGCTATTGCTCGTTCGTTAGTGAATGATCCACTTTTAATCATGGCAGATGAACCAACAGGTGCGTTAGATAGTGAAACTGGGACGGAAATTATGGAATTACTCTCCGAATTAAATCGGCAAGGCAAAACGATTGTAATGGTTACTCATGATGCAGATATGAAAAAATATGCAACAAGAGTTATCCATATGAAAGATGGTCGCTTTTTGGAAGAAGAGGTGATTCGATGATAGCTAATTTATTGATTAGTACGCTTTTAAGTTTACGAGCTCATAAATTACGTGTTTTTCTAACCATGGTAGGGATTATTATTGGAATTACTTCAGTCGTTACGATATCGACTTTAGGAGCTGGTATGAAAAAACAAGTGGTTTCAGCTTCTAGTGCAATGAGCGCAGATGTTGTAAAACTGCATTATACGATGCAAGATGAAAGTTCATCAGGTTATATGATTTATGAAGAGCCCGATTTTACTTTTTCTAAAATCGATTTGAAAAAAATGCGCGAAATTGATGGAATTGATGAGATATATCCTCAGTATGGTGATAGCTATTCAGGCGATAATTTGAATTTGACGATGGATTTTTTTGGTGCTAAAGCAGGAATGATGGTAACATCTAATAGAGGGAATAATAAAATCAAATATGGTCGTGATTTTGATGAACGTGATCGAAACAAAGATGTCGTTATTTTGAATCACAATGTTTTTGAAACTGAATTAAAAATGGATGACCCAGCAGAGTTGATTAACAAAGCTGTATCAATCAATGGTTATATGTACAAAGTGATTGGGATTTTAGAGCCATTCAATTATGAAGAATTAAGTAATTCAGAAGCCATGGCTATGGATTGGAATACAATCTTTAGTAGCTTTGTTTCAAGAAGTTCATATAATAAATTAGCAACCTCCAAAGCAATTAGTGGCATTAATTTTAAGCTTAAAGAAGATTCTGATAAGAATGCTGTTTTAGGACAAGCTATTGCGATCATGTATGAAAATCATCCTGATGTTAAAGGGATTTTTAAAGAAGATGATTATGATCAACAACAGCAGAAGCAACTAGAACAATCTATTGCTGGGATTACTACTTTCTTGATGGCCGTTACTGCTATTTCTCTATTAGTTGGAGGAATTGGGGTTATGAACATTATGTATGTCTCAGTAACGGAACGAAAACGTGAAATTGGTATCCGAAGAGCGATTGGTGCAAAACCAAGACTGATTTTGATGCAGTTTTTATTAGAAGCAGCGTTTATTACTTTGATTGGTGGATTAATCGGTGTAGGATTAGGTTATCTTCTTTCCAATGTATTAGGAACCTTTGTTGAGATTACACCTGTGATGACACCATCCATTTTCATTATCTCGACAAGTGTGTCCATCTTGACTGGTGTGGTTTTCGGGATTATTCCTGCAATCAGCGCTTCAAGAATGGATCCAATCAAAGCGATTTATAATTAAAAACAGTTAGTCAAGGCAGAAGCACTTGCCAAAAATCAAGTGCTTCTAATTTGCTGTTATAATAGATCACCGACGCTGAATCAGTTTCATTAAGTTTATAGCAAATGTAGGTGAGGAATGAACAATTTAATAATAAATAATCAAGGAGGAAACAAATGAAAAATTTTCGATTACCTGAAGACACCCATATTCAATCAATTGCTCTTAAAGTTGAAGAGAAGGAAGAGCTGATTGCGTTTTATAAAAATCAGCTAGGTTTTGTGTTAAAAAGTGAAGAAAATAATTTATCTATTTTGGGTTCAAAGAAAAAACGTAGTCGATTGATTATTTTAGAACAAAAAATTGAAGATGAAAAACCGAAAAGGAGAATTCCTATTCGCTATTCATTGTTAATTCCTACAGAAGAAGAATTTTTTTGTATTGCTAAGCGAATTTTTGAAACGGATTATCCAATTAATGAGCTTTATCGAGATGAAACATGCCAAATGATTTGCTTAAGTGATCCAGAAGAAAACCAAATTGATATTGTTTGTAAGGAAATCAAAGACAGTACCTTAGGCAAGCTGAAAGAAAAAATAGCACTTGAAAAAATAGCAGAGAAAAGTACAGCTGACATACCACAATTGACACCAGAAGTTACGATTTATCAAGTTTATTTACCTGTAGTAAATGAAGAATCAAGTGTCGCTTTTTATGAACAAATGTTGGGAATGATTCATGAAGAGGAATGTTTGGCTGTAAATCAAGGAGAAGTTACGTTTCATTTAAATGAACTAGGAAATGATTTTTCAATCGAAGCAGCTGATCACACAGTAGGGATTAATTTTTACGTATTAAATGTGAATGACAGCAAAGAAATCGAGAAATTAGAAAAACATCTTGAGCAAAACCAGCTTGAATTCTTTGTAGATAAGAAAAAAACGATTTTAAGCGTTTTTGATCCGAATGGAATCGAATGGTGGTTTGTAAGAAAGTAAGCTGAGCAAACTAGGGAGTGTCTGAAAACTATTTGCCACTATCGTTTTCAGGCATTCTCTAACTATCAGATTTTTAGTATTATAGGAAAATAATGGTAATGTTAATAAGTGGATACTCACAAAAGTAGGAGGGACACTCTTTATTTGAGCGGCTTCTTCTAAATGTTTAGCTTAACTTGTGAATATCGGCTTATTTTTTGAGTCTAATTAGTTTATTAAGGGGAAGATAAATATTTTTTAAGTCATTTTTTTCTTTGTGATTCTATCGTATACTAGAGCATATTCTACTATAAAAATTGGTTGAAATTGAGGTTGAATTCATATGTATGAAAAAACTAAAACTAAGATAGAACAATTGCTAGCAGAAAATATCTTTTCTGGAGTAAATGCTTCTTTTATCACCAGTAAGCTGATTGAACGTCTTTGTTTGGGCGAAGCTCAAACATTTCCAAGTTCAAAAAAAATGACACACTCTCTTTTATTTGATGTTGCTTCATTAACAAAAGTGATTTGTACGACAACCGTTACCTTACAGTTGATTGAGAAAGGGATTCTAACTTTGGATAGACCCATTAAAACATACTATCCAGCAATTAAAGATGAACGAATAACGATTCGTCATTTATTAACTCATACGGCAAATATTGTAAGCTATATTCCAAATCGAGATTTATTAACAAAAGAAGATCTACGTGCTGCGTATTTGTTAGTAGAGTCAGGAGAGAAGTTAGGAAAAGAAGTTTCTTACACGGATACTGGAATGATTTTACTAGGCTTTATGCTGGAAGAAGTGTTGCATAAAAATGCGACGGAAATTTTTGAAGAATATGTTTTGGCTCCTTTAGAGATGACCGAAAGCTGTTTTTTCCCTGCTAGTATTGAAACAACTGTTCCTACCGAAAATCATCCTACAAGAGGATTAATCTATGGTCAAACACATGATCCAAAAGCGTTTGTTTTAGCTGAACACGCGGGAAATGCAGGATTATTTACTAATATGACTGATTTAGAAAAATTTACTTTTATGTATTTGAATAAGGGGAAAGTAGGAGAAAAAATCTTTTTAACCCCTGAAACGATACAACAATTACTTAAAGACTGTACGCCTGATGGGAAAGGACATCGTTCTTTAGGATGGGATTTAAAAACGGATCTCAAAACTAAAAATAACTTATTGTTTCATACTGGTTATACTGGAACCTTTATGTTGTTGGACCCTTCAAATAGGGAAGCTTTTTTATTTTTATCTAATCGTGTACATCCTGAGGATCGGCGAAATGATTATATTGAAAAAAGAGATGAGCTTATTGATGTATATTTGAAAGAAAAATTAGAGGATTAAGATGAATCGCTTTCTTTTTAGTGGTATAATGAGAGCCGATAGTAGATGAGAGGAGCTTTTTTATGACACAACCATTGTTTTTAAAACCTGTTTTTCAAGAGAAAATTTGGGGAGGCGATCGTCTTAGCACGGTATTCGGTTTTGACCTTCCAAGTAATAGAATTGGAGAAGATTGGGCAATTAGTGCACATCCGAATGGGGTTAGTGTTGTTGAAAATGGTGAATTTGCTGGACAAAAACTAGATGATTTATGGCAAAATCATCGTGCATTATTTGGTAATGTATCTGGGGACGTTTTTCCATTATTGACCAAGATTTTAGATGCAGAAGATGATCTATCGGTTCAAGTACATCCAGACGACACTTATGGGTTGGCGAACGAAGGTGAGCTTGGAAAAACAGAATGCTGGTATATTATTGATTCAAAACCAGGCGCAAGTATCATTTATGGACATAATGCTCAGACACGTGAAGAATTAGAAGAAATGATTAACGCTGGGCGTTGGGATGACTTATTAAAGAAAGTTCCTGTTAAAAAAGGTGATTTTTTCTATGTACCAAGTGGAACTATCCATGCAATTGGGAAAGGCATCATGATTTTAGAAACGCAACAAAGTAGTGATACAACTTATCGAGTTTACGATTATGATCGTAAAGATGATACAGGGAATACACGTGAGTTGCATATCCAACAATCAGTTGATGTAACAACGGTTCCTGCACAAAAAGCAGAGTTATCTATTCAACAACAAAATCAAGGACAATCAAGCGTTATTACCTACTTGAAAACTGCCTTTTTCAATGTTTATGAATGGCAAGTTAAAGGGATTTTAAACCTGAAAAAAGGGGCACCTTATACATTAGCGACAGTCGTTGATGGCGCAGGCAAATTAATAATTGAAGGTGAAATGCCGACTGAATCAGAAAGTTATGATTTAGTGATGGGAACAAGTTTTATTTTACCGTCTGATATTCAAAAATGGCGTGTTGAAGGAGACTTAACAATTATTGCTTCTGAACCCGGTTCAGAAGCAAATTAAATTGTTTTTTACTTTCTAGAGAATTTAGGCGAAAGAAAAGTAGGAAGTTAAAATAAATAAGCAATAAATCACAGTTTAATTTTTTGTGATTTATTGCTTATTTTCTTAGACATTGCTTTTGCAAACACCTTAATTATTTAAAAATCATTATCTTAATTCTGGATTTAATTTTTGATAGTTTGCTAGTTTATAGGCAAGATGATGGTCATAATTTTGATTAAAATAACTTAAGTAAAACGCATCAAGTAAATAAAGTAAAGAGGTTCTTGTTGAAAACGAAGAAATCTTATTATAATGGTTTTCAAGGGACGGGAATAGAAAAAGTCCATCCACGTTTTCTTTTAATAAAGGACTTGTTTTAGACGTAATTAGAATGATTTTACATTGGTTTTTTTTCAATATTTGCATTATTTTTTTAACATTTGTTCCTCTACCCTCGTAAGAAATGATAATAGCTAAATCACTGGATGTTGTATTTGCTGCAGTTAGGTTTTGACTGTAATCATCAACCGGCACAAGAATATCACGACCGATTTCTTGCATTTGAAACTGGAAATTTTTGGCAAAATAGATATTAGCAGCTGTGGTGTAAAGAGCGATTGAACTTGCTTCGTATAAAAGTTTTGTATTTTTGGATAAAGAGTCAAGTGCATTACTATCGATTGTTGACTGAACGGTTTGTTCGTAGACAGACTCTAAATTTCTCATAATAGCATAATTATTGTCTTCTGACGAAATGGGATAGTCAATATCAATAATATTCATTGAGCTGTGTTCATTTAAATCATTGACTAGTGCTAATTTCAAATCATTCAGTCCATCAAGATCTAATTTATTGATTAGACGATATATCGTTGAAATAGACACAAAAGAATGTTCTGCCAATTCTTTTGGTGAGTAGCGAATTACTTTTTCTGGTGAAGCTAAAATGTAGTCAACTAACGATTGCTCGCTGGCGGTTAGATTGGTCAGGTGCTTTAATTTCAGAGCAAAATTCATTTTTCTAGTCCTTTTCTGTTAAAATTACGATGCTTAACTTAAATTATAACTAATTTTGAAAAGAGAGAAAAGAATAAATAATAGCAGTAGCAGAGAAGCAAAATATGAGAATCAACTTTTTTATTATTATTATTATTTTTATACAATTCAATTAGACTTAATTAATTATCTTTAAGTTATTTTAAAATGGAAAAAGTTTAAATTTCATTTGAATTTGATTAGTTAGTTATGGCATAATGATTAGGTGGAGGAGGGATGGCAATCAAATTGATGGTTTACTATCTTAGCAATATTTTACCATTGTGGTTGATTTTTTGTGCTTATTTTTATAATTTTTATACAGCTTTAGATATAAAAACAAAACGTTGGAAACTTTTACTGAGTGCAGGGCTTCTTTGTTTGTGGAATTGTTTTTGTGTTTTTATTTTGGGAAGCTTTGTAATTGAAAAAATTTCCTTTATTTTGATTATTTTGTTTATTGTTAGTCCTATGATTTGGCGAAAATCAAATTTATTTTTTTTTAAAATTGTTAGTACATGTCTGTTGCTAACGGGATTGCATTTATCGTTTACGATATTTAGTGATATTGTGAACATGATTGTTTTGAATCAGATGGGATTGACGTTCTATGATTTACAAACCTTAGAACAAACTTTAATCCTCTCTTTTTGTGCTTACGGAACGCAAGTTTGTCTTTGTTTATTATTAAATCATTTTTTACGAAGTAAACGAGGAAGAAGAATTATGCAACATCTGTTTCAAACAACAACAGTCAGTTGGGTTACTTTTTTAAGTGCGGTTTCGATGACGGGTATTCTGATTGGTTATTTTTTAAATTATTATACTATCCTATTTAAGCAAATGAATTTAGTTGTTTTTTTATTTGCTGTATATGCACTATTTGGTCTGATTTTTGGCGTAACTTTGGCCTTTCTTAGCTATCTTCGACTATATCAAGAAAGACTTAAAGCTACCGAAACGATGCTGATTCAACAACAATCATATAACAAAGTTTTAGAGGATATCCAGCAAGATATTCGTCATTTTCAGCACGACTATAAAAATATTTTATCTAGTTTTTATTTACAGTTGAAAGAAGGAAACATTGAAGCAGCGCAGGCTTTACTTGAAGAAAAGTTCTTATCTTTTGATAAAAATGTCAGTTACAATATCAAACAATTAGGATTTTTAAATAATATTCAAGTGATTGAAGTGAAAAGTTTGTTATTGACTAAAATGTTACAAATGGAACAGCGAAAAATTAAATTTCAAGTTGAAATACTAGATTCGATTTCAACTTTTAATATTGATACAGAAGACCTTGTTCGTTGTTTAGGAATTTTGTTGGATAATGCGATGGAAGAAGAGGCGGCAACGAAAGAGAGAACTGTTTATTTTCTAGCTTATTGTGAGGATTCCACTGTTACTATTTTGGTTAAAAATCATTTAACCGAGCAGAAAGAAGTGACAAAACTCTTAAAAGAAGGGTATTCTACAAAAGGAGAAAATCGAGGAGTCGGTCTGAGTAGCTATCAAAAAATTCTATCCAAATATCCTAATGTCTTAAATAAAACAGTTATTTCAGATAACCAATTTCAACAAGTCTTGAAAATGCAAATAAATTAATGAATGGTTTAACGCACTTTGATTTTAAAACGATTTCAAAAAAACTTTACTTTAAGGAGGGTAAAATGAAAAAAATTTATCTTTGTGATGACGAATTAATTTACAGAGAGCAAATAAACAGTATTATTAAACATGCGATTGATCACTATGATCATCCGTTAATGATTGAGTTGAAAGCTAAAAATAGTGAGGAGCTTTTAGCAGCATCGATTGATCATTCTAGTAGTATTTATTTTTTAGATGTGAATCTTATTGGATCAAAATTGAATGGTTTTGAGTTGGGAAAAGAAATTCGTCGTCGCGATCCCCGAGGATTTATTATTTTTATTACTACCTTTGAAGAATTAGCTTTTGAAACATTTAAATATCGTTTAGAAGCAATGGATTATATTGTTAAAGATCAACCAGAAAAAATTACTGAGAGAATCGCTAGTTGTTTAGCAAGTATTATGGAACGAGAGTTAGCGAATCCTGATTTAACGAATGAAGAAGAACTATTAGTAGTAAAATTCGGCGATGAAATTATTCGTTTATCAGTCTCTGAAATTATTTTTATTGAAACATCTAATCGGAGTCATATGGTGATTATCCATACAAAAACACAAACTCTTGAAATAGTCGATAATTTGCAAAAATTGGAAGAAGTCCTTTCCACAGGTTTTATTAGAAGCCATCGTTCTTTTTTGGTCAATCAAGCATATATCACTCGTTATAATTTGAAGCAAAATATATTAGAATTGACAACCGGGCAGTCCTGCTTAGTATCTAGAAGGATGAAAAAGATACTAAAAGAAACGTTAACCTGTTTTTAAAAAAAAGACTCGAATCGTGCATATGTATGCCACGTTCGAGTCATTTTTGTTAGATACTATTTTGGGGGATGATGAATAAGATTAAGTTGAGAAATATTTGATTATGTAAAGCTAAGGTAAGGGGAAGTACTGAAAACTATATTTATGCGCCTAGTTTTTGTAAAAGATCTTTTGGAATAGAAGTTTCAGAAACCGTTGTAGGTCCTTTAGTGACTCTTTTTTTACTTAGTTCCACTTTAACATAAGTATTTGGCTCAAGTGGCGTTGGATTTTCTCCTGTCACATCATAAGATTCTTTTTGAATTTCGCCATCTTCTTTTACAAAGGTAAAATCGTAATGATAAGAATGCAAACCGTCAACATCTTTTCCATTCATATCTTTCGTTTGAACTTCTTCAGGAACAGTCGCTGGGACTTGAGCATAAGCAACAGTCGATTTATAAGTATCTGCGTAATATTTATATCCTGCGATTCCTCCAACTACAATAAGTGCTAGAAAAATTAATCCTATTATTTTTTTCATTACAATCATTCCTTTCAACTTGATAGTGAAATCATAACAAAAAATGAAAGATAGCAACATTGATTTGTCTAACGTTATTGTAAGGTGAAAAACAAAGTTGAAAGACGATAGAAGGTTACGAAAGGAATCAAGAAAATGATAGCTACGATAAGAAATCGGAAGAGGCGAATAAATAGATAAATAAGCCATCTAGCACAGAAAGGGTTGTTCAAATCTTCTGTGATAAATCGCTTTTTCAAAAAAAGTTATCTTTACTTTTACTCGTTATTTAATTTTAAATTGCTTGTTTATTTTTTTAGGATTTTTAAAAGCAATCCTGAAAGAGTTGCTAGAGGTAAAAAAATTATTTCTTTTTCGAAAAGAATCAATTTTTATGAAAATAGCTATGTGCAAAAGTTCTCTTTTGTTAGTACTAAGTTACAATACTCTAACTAGTCATTCAGGAAAGTTGCTTAATCGATTAGTGTTGTTAAAAGAATGAGTTTTAATACAGGAATCGATTAAGCAGTTAAAGAGTTTTTAAACGCCTTAACTATTAATCAGTATAGACCTATTTTTTGAAATAGTTTTGTCTATAGAATGTAATTTTAATAAAAAATAAGATAAAATTATGTCTGTTATTCAAGAATTGTTAAATTTTTTGCTCGTTTCTTGACAAAAAATAATTTATTTAACCAATTAATAAGTACACAATAAAAAAGAGTAGGATAGAGGCGAGGAAGACCAAGCTAATCATCCAATACTTTTTATATTTTTTTTCAGGGTATTTTGCTAATAATACGAACCCCAATAAATAGATAAATAATCCAACAAACAAAAGCAAAACAATAAGAAAGTATGGTTTCATCATTTTCACCTCATCTTTAACTATAAAGAGTAATTGTGAATAAAGTATGAAAATCAGTAAATTTTACCTTTGAAATCTTGCGGATTTGTTAAATGGCTGGAGAGAATGATTTATTTTAATTTTTTTAAAATAGAAACATGGTTTGGTGAGATTTTGTTATAATGTGTTTAAACTATTGGTGCTAAGGCGTTCCTTTCTTTAATGCTAAGCTAAGTGCCAATAAATGGAGCAAAGGAGTGGTATGTCATGAGTAAAAAACAATTGAAGCGATTCTTCTTGGTCGGTGAGGAACGACTTCATTAAATAATTAATCGACTAATCGATGATTAGGAGATAGGAAAAATGAATGAAACAGATTTTTTAGTTGAAATGGAAATAGATGCAGTAAAATTTAGCTTGAAGGAATGGACGGATTTTTCGTTCTTAAATTATTTTGGGCAAGTATTTTGTGTATTTGATCAAACTGACTCTGGTAATATCAGTTTTGGTGTTGAAAATGCTGCTGGTGAGAAATATTTTATTAAAGTTGCGGGTGCTAAAACATTAGAATCAGTTTGTGAACCAATAGAAGCGGTCAAAACACTGAAAAAAGCAGTTAAAATTTATAAAGATTTAGCCTGTGAATGGGTAATTAATTTCGTTTCTTCTGGATCTTTTGGGAATCTTTTTTATCTGGTTTTTGATTGGGTGGAAGGGAAATGTTTATTCGATCATTGGAATTTTGTCTATTATGATTCACATCCTGAAGTTCAAACACCTAAAATGAAGTTTCGACAATTGGCACTAGGCAAAAAAGAAAAAGTAGCCGAACAGTTAATCGCTTTTCTCAAGTTTGTGGAATCGAATAATTATGTAGTCGTTGATTTTTATGATGGTAGTTTACTTTATAATTTTGAAAAAGATGAACTGACAATTTGTGATATTGACTTTTTTAGAGAAATGCCCGTAAAAAATAGTATTGGTGCTGACTATTGGGGCAGTGCCCGAATGAAAGCACCAGAAGAATATCAACTAAATGCTCAGATTGATACGCGGACGAATGTATTTATTCTTGGCGCATTGCTGTTTACTTTGTTTGGCAATTATCCAATTGAATTAATCGGTAAAATGTATGAAAAACAACAATTTATCCCGTTAGAGAAAAAAGATTGGCTACTTGCGCCGAGATTGTATGATAGTATATTGAAGGCTGTTTCGCGAAATCCTAATGAGCGCTTTCAAACGATTGTTGATTTTGAGCAGGCTTGGTCACTAGAACTTGAATAGCTAATAATGATCTGAATGCGGTTGGAAATAGTCGTAATTTCAACCGCATTCAGATCATTTTTTGTGTAATCAATTAAGTAACATCGCTCCATTTTTTACTTGATAAAAGTTCAATGTTGCGAATTTCATCATAATGGACCTTGGTTTGTCCAATCATCAATCCTAGTTCATCAAATCCTTCAATAAATCCAATTGTATCTTTAAAATAATGACCATTTAAATCAGTCATTTCAAGTTGAACAACTAATTGTTTACGATTGTTGAAAGCAAATTCAAGTAATTGCCCAATTTCGTTTTCGGTCATTTTTTGTTTTTGAGGAATGATTTCCTGTTCTTTTTTTATTTGATTGATAGAAAAGGTATGCTCAGATAAATAAAACCCATTCCATTTTTGAATCCCACGATCTTGATAATCTGAAAAATAAGGGTCAAATAATTCTTGTTTTTCTTCCATCGTATTCACTCTTTCTTAGTATAATTTTGCAAACCATCCATTCCGCCAGCATGTCCGCCAACTAATGAAGACCGTTCAATTGCTGTTCCGCCTTGCATCAATGAAGTTGCATGGACAAGTGCGGTATAGCCATACTTATTTCGAATCGCATCAATCAATACGTCCAATTTTTCTTGATTTAGTTGTTTTTCTGGTTCTTGAAAAAGATCTAGTTGAACATTGTTTGAATGAATCAAACGGGAATAAGAAATGCCCACATGACGAACATCTTGATGCGCCCAGTTTTTCCTAAAGAGGAGTAAACAATAATCTATAAGTTGTTGGCTATTGTTTGTGGAAGGGATTTTTAATTGTTGATGAAAGCCACGTTTACCAATATGATCTCTGTAGTTTTTGGAATACCCAATAAATAGACTAACGCATTGTGTTTGAGTATGATGTCTTCTTAAGCGAGCAGCTACTTGGTCTGCCATCTCTCGAATGACAATTTCAATCGCCTGTTGCTGTTGATAATCATAAGGAAGAATTTGACTATTTCCATAAGATTTTTCAGCAGGAGTATAAGTATCAGAAAGTTTACTACGATCAATTCCCCAAGCATGCGCGCGAAGCTGTTGCCCAATGATGCCAATCTGATCTTTCAAAAGTGCATCGTCCGCTTGAGCCAACTCATAAACGGTTCGAATGCCTAAACGATCTAAACGTTTTGCTGTCCGATGACCGATTCCCCACATTTCAGTGATGGGCTCAATCGACCAGACTTTCGTTGGAACATCCTCATAATGCCATTCACTAATAAAATCATTTGCATGTTTAGCTTCGATGTCTAACGCTAATTTCGCAAGTAGTGGGTTGTCCCCAATTCCGATTGTAACGACAAGACCGGTTTCTTTTTTGATTCGATCACGAATTTGTAAGGCTAAATCATATGTAGTTGCAGCGAACAAACTTGTACTGGCTGTGACATCTAAAAAAGATTCATCGATTGAATAAATAAGTAAATCTTGTTCGGTAACATATTGACGGTAGATATCCTGAATCAGGGCATTTTGTTCAATGTACAATTGCATTCGTGGTGAGACTATTTTTAATTCGGGATGGTTCGGTAAATCATATTTTCGAGTCACGTTAGAAATACCAAGAACTTCTTTGGCTTTTGGGGAAGCTGCTAAAACTAATCCCCCAGTATTTTCTGCCCGGCTCATGACGACTAACATCGTTTCTAGTGGATCTAATCCTCGTTGCACGCACTCTACAGATGCATAAAAAGATTTTACATCAATACAAAGAATAGCGCGCTTTTTTTCTCTAGTATAATCAAATTTCATTTATGATCACTCCTAAACTAAAAAGGTATCTTCGGAAGTTGATTTTATTATACGAACATTTGTTCTGTTTGTCTACTAGAATTGTCTAATTAAGTGCAACATTTGTAATTGCTTCTCTTAAACCTTCTTTTTTCTAATTGTATTCTTTGATAAAATGGAAAATAGAAGGATTCACTATACAAAATGAAAATGGAGAAACTAC